>CAYZHI010000064.1:0-12379 GCA_964477335.1 uncultured Caldilineaceae bacterium
TTAAGCAAGAATATGTTTAATCCAGCGTTTTCAAATACTCATCAAGGTTGTGACGAACTGCATAGGCCGTCGCTTCAGCTCGATTGGACAGACTGAGCTTGTCCAGGATATTGCTCACGTAGTTTCTGACTGTACCTTCACCCAGATACAAATCAGCCGCTATCTCTTTATTAGTTTTTCCGTGCGTAATCAGGGCCAGCACCCTTAACTCTTGATCGGTTAGATTGGTAAAGGCTTCGGAACGGGTGGTATCTCTTAATTTGGCCAAAACCTGGCCGGTAACTGTTGGATCCAGCAGAGCATCACCCCGGGCGACAGTCTCAATTGCTCTGACCAGATCATCGTTGCCCACCTGTTTCAAAACGTAACCGACTGCGCCTGCCGAAATGGCGTTGAATAAGAGATCATCCTCGGCAAAAGAGGTCAGCATAATTACTTTGATATTAGGATGAGTTTTAACAATTTCCCGGCAGGCATCAATACCACTACCATCACTCAAACGAATATCCATTACAATGACGTCCGGCTCGTGTTCATCGGCCAGTCGGATGGCATCAACCACCGTCCCAGCCTCAGCAACCACTTCCCAACCTGGCTGGCGCGTCAATAGATTACTTAACCCAAAGCGGACTACCTCGTGGTCGTCCACGATCATCAAACGTAATAGGTGTGCATCCATATATGTGTTATTGGCAACCTGAAATATCTGACTGCCGGCTACGCGCCACGTGACACTTCTTTAGCGCAGCAGCAGTTTTAGAGTGATGCTGATGTCCCCCGTGGAAACTCAGTCTCCGGTATTATGAAACGGTTTCACGCCAGAGTCAAATTGACGAAAAAAAGGGTTTAATGCTACCCCCGGTCGGCTGGATAGCGCTCACAGTTGTGAGAGCCGGCCCCAAAATGTAAAGCGAGATCGTCGAAAATTCAAGTTTTGATTTCGGCCAGTTGATGGTACAATAAAATTTTAGGCTGGAATTTTTTGGAAGGTGTCAGGATGATAGAAACTACCCACCAGGTAGACCCACAATTAAAGGCGCTAACCGAGGCAGCCCGAGCCATAACCTCCGAGCTTTCCCTGGAACAGGTTTTACAGAAAATCGCCCAGGCCGCCAAAGATTTGATTGGCGCTAAATATGCCGCCCTTGGCGTCCACGATGGCAGCAGTTCCTTGTCGCGCTTTATCACCGCCGGCATCGACCCGGCCGCCCACGAAAAAATCGGCCCTTTACCGGTTGGTCACAGTTTGTTGGGCATCTTTCTTTATCAAGGCCGCTCGATCATTGTCAAGGATATTGCCAACCACCCGGCCGCGATCGGTTTTCCCAAACACCACCCGGTGATGCATAGCTTGCTGGGTGTACCTATTCTGTCCAAAGAAAAATTAATTGGCGCCCTGTACCTGGCCGATAAAGAAGATGACACCGAATTTTCTGAAGCAGATCAGCAGTTGATCGAAATGCTGGCCATCCACGCCGCCATTGCCATTGAAAACGCTCGCCTTTATGAACAAACCCAACGCCTGGCCATCCTGGAAGAACGTGAACGCTTTTCGCGCGATTTGCACGATGGTATAATCCAATCAATCTACGCGGTCGGGTTATCTTTGGACAACGCCAAAGCCACCATCTCGCCGGAAAATGACACCGCCATCGAGCAGATCGAATTCAGTATGAAAAGCCTGGCCCACGTCATCACCGACATTCGGAATTACATTTTTGACCTGCGCCCGCAAGCCTTAAAAGACAAAGGGCTGTACGCCCGCCTCCAGGGCTTAATCCAGGAGTTAAGAGTGAACACCGTCCTCGTGGTCGATGCCGAGATTGCGCCCGACATCAATACCTATCTCAGCGAGCTGCAAGCCAGCCATATCTTCCATATTGCCCACGAAGCCCTGGCCAATACGGTTCGACACGCCAAAGCTCGCAAGGTCACCTTGAAGCTTACCCACGCCAATGGCAATGTGATTCTACAAATTGAAGATGACGGGATCGGCTTCAAAGCGCCCGGACAAATCCGCCACGGTCATCGTGGCCTGGCTAACATCCAACAGCGAGCCTCAACTATCGGCGCTAGCCTGACGATTGAGAGTGATCCCGTTCAAGGCGGAACCATATTGACCCTGATCTTAAGAGAATATCAGTCAATGTTAAAACGGACTTTTAAGCCGTAACAACTTAGAAAGTCAACCAATGCCCAACCACCCCTTTGAGGCGATCATCTTTGACCTGGATGGTACGCTCATCGATACCGAAACTATGGATTTTGAAGCCTGCCAACTTCTCTATCGGGAATTGGGCGCCAACTTGAGCCTGGAATATTGGGCTGAAAGGGTTGTTGGTGTAACCGATGGCTACGACGAGCTGTTTGACGACCTAATCCTCACCAGTTCAAATGGCCTCACCAAAGAAAAGTTGTGGCAACGCCTGCAACAACTGTGGGATTTAACTTTACCCAGGATGAAGCTGATGCCAGGGGTAAACCTTTTACTGCCCCAATTACAGGCCGCCGGTTATCTACTGGGGCTGGCCACGGCTTCCGACCGGGCCTGGGTGAAACGCTGGTTGAACCATTTCAATTTGACGGCTTACTTCCAAGCCATTGCCACCGGCGATGAGGTAAGCCGCAACAAGCCCGCCCCCGACGTTTATTTGCTGGCGGCCAACCACCTGGGAGTCAAGCCGGAGCGCTGCCTGGTTTTTGAAGACTCGTGGGCCGGCAGCTGCTCGGCCAAAGCCGCCGGTATGACCGTGGTGGCTGTACCTAGCCCAATCACCCAATCGCTTGATTTCAGCCAGGCAGATCGGGTTGTGGCTGGATTGGAGAATGTCACTCTTGAGTGGATTCAGTCGCTGGCCAGAATTTAGGGTTCAATCGTTTAAGCCCACGTAACCCAACCAACAAGGATAGTCCGATGCCAAATTATTTTGAAACTACCCAGCTACCCCTGTATGCGGCCGACTTTGATTACTTCCGCATCCCCTCACCCCAATGGGAGTTGATGTTAATCCGGCTGAAGCAGTTAGGCTTTAACCTGGTAACTCTCTCGATCCCCTGGGGTTTTCACGAATTCAACCAGGGTACTTTCGACTTGAAGGGTGTCACCAATTCCCGCCGAAACTTACTGGCGGTCATGCATTTGTGCCAGGCTCTCAACTTCGACTGCTTGCTTAATCTCGGCCCGTACCATCCCGGCCAGATTTTAGGCGATGGATTACCGCTGTGGTTGCTCGCCGAACCGGAAGAGTTTGAGACAACCCTGACTACAGCCGCCGAGAACTGGTTCAAAGCTCTAAGCAAACATCTAACCGGCTTCCAATGGCCCGACGGGCCCATTGTTGCCGTGCAGGTTAACAGCGAACCGCCGGCTGAACCCCAGGTTAACCTGAGCAGCCAGCTCACTGAGGTCAAATGGCGCATCTGGCTGCGCCGGCGCTATCAAAATATCGACGCCCTCAACGCCGCCTACGGCAGCGCCTATCAAAGTGTGAATGATGTCAAGTTTCCGCTAACCTGGGCCGCCGCCAGTACCCCCCTGGAAAAAGACGCCGCCGAATTTCTGAACAAAGTTCACCGCGACCGCCAGCATCACTATGCCCAAATTTTGGTCGATGCCGGCTGGGAGGCGCCGATTTATCCAACCGCCGGTGAACTGCAGCCAGAGCTACCGGCCCTCCATTCCCGGCCGCTGACCACCATTGACGAGTTTCTCAGGACGAATCCAGGTCATCAAATTGTGAATTTCCACAGCCCGATCCAGGTTGCCCCGCAGCCGGTTGAGATTGGCCCCAGCCCCAGTTGGGCCGATCAAGCCCCCATCCGGGCTGACGGTTCGGTCCGGCGCACTTTCTGGCAAGTGCGGCAACATCTCTGGCTGGCCGCCATGCCCAAATCCAGAATCTCAGACTTAACCTTGCAGGCAACCTTCGACGGGGCCGCTATCATCACCTGCCAGGGTGATACCACCCTAAAGCTCAATCTACCCACCGGCGAAAAACCGGCCGGCTACCGGCTGCGACTAAACGGCGAACTGCTGGCAACTGACTCGCTCAAGGTAAGCCGGGGTAAGTTAAGCGGATCTTATCAGGCGGAAGATGAACAAGATCAAACCGACTTGATTCTGCTCCTGGCCAACCCTAACCGGGCCGTGCGCGACTTTCCCGCGACTTATCTAATCACTCTACTGGCTGCTCAAAGTCAAGCTCTGACCCGGTCGGCGGCCCTGGCAGCCCGGTTGGGCCAGCTTTTAACGTTGCCACAAGACGTTACTCCCGGCGCCATCGCCAAACCACCGGCCCATACCCTCAGCACCCTCGAAGAGGCCCGCCGAGGTCTGCGTGATGCCGACGCCGCCCTTAGAAAGGCAATGAGTTCAATTGGCGGTCTGGAGCACGGCATGGCCGCCATCCTCGATAAGGAGCGCGCCGGCGCGATGCCACAACCGGCTGCAGCCGGACTGACCATCACGCCTGACCTATTTGAAGGGCCGGCCAAAGATATTTTGGTCGATATTGGGACGCGCTGTTTAGAAATAGTAGCTCCACTAAACGAAGCCGCCGCCAGTCTGCAACAGATCGTTGAATCCGCCGAAAGATTAACGGTAAAACAATACCAGCGCAGTTACACCGAGGCAGTCACCTCGGCCGGGACGGCGCGTCAGCTTTTATTGGAAATGATTGCTCGCCTCCGGCTTGGATTGGGCCGGCGTGACCTGCCGCTGGCGCTCTGGTCGGTGCATGATCAGGTGCAGGAGTTGGCCGAAACAATACGGTGGGGTGTCTGCCGGAGTTGATTGGTCTTTCGCCGGGCGCGCCCCAAATTTCAGGTAATTCCGTAGGGGCGACCGGCCAGTCGCCCCTACCTCCCCAAAATCTGGAACACCCCCCTTACTCCGGTAGCCTTGCTTAGCCAAAGAAACTGTGCCATAATTTAACGGTAGGCTCTTTGGCATCTTATACCTGGCGCGGTCACAAATTTAATTTTTTATGACGATGTCTGACAACGAAACGACCATTCCTCTAAGCAAACGCGAGCTCGAAGTCCTGGAAATGGTGGCCACCGGAGCCAGCAACCAACAGATTGCGCGGCAACTGGTCATTAGCGTTAACACGGTCAAAGTTCACCTGCGCAATATCTTTGAGAAATTAGAGGCTCAATCCCGGACCGAAGCCATTCGCCGGGCCATTCAGGAAGGCTGGATCACCGTTGAGGAGGTAGCCAAACCAGGCGAGGACACTCCGCCCCCCCTTAAAACATATCTCCTCAACCCGCAGGCGCCGGCGACGTTAAGCCAATGGCAACAAATCTACCTGCTTGCGGTGATGCTGCTGGCCCTGCTTGTAATGACGCTGCCTATGATTCCGAAGGCTGTCCCCAGAGCCAGGCCGAACTTGCCCGTTATTTATGCCCAACCGCCGACGCCCGCGCCGGCTGCCGCCAACTCAACCGCCTGGGTCGCTCAGGCCTCCATGCCGACCCAACGCGCCAGCCTGGCTTTGGTTGCTTCTGAGGGCCGGCTTTTTGCCATCGGCGGGGTCAGGAACAACCATAAAGCTACCCGCTTAGTCGAAATTTACGATTCAACCACCAACAGTTGGTCAGAGGGCGCAGCTAAACCAACGGCCGCCGCCAGTCTGGCCGGCGTACTCTACGATGGCAAAATCTACGTGCCCGGCGGCTGCACCGACGATGGCCAACCGCTCGACTCGCTGGAGATTTATGACCCTCAGGCCGACCGGTGGACCAGCGGCGCAGCTTTACCGGCGCCGCGTTGCGCCTATGGACTAGCCACCCTCAAAGACAAGCTCTATCTTTTTGGCGGCTGGGATGGTCAGGTTTTTGTGGACACCGTTTTTACCTACACCCCCGCCACCGACAAATGGGCAGTTCTGAAAACCTCGATGCCCCAGGCCACCGGCTACGTCGGCGTGGCTACTTTGAATGAGCAAATCTATGTCGTCGGCGGATATGACGGCCAGAATGAGTTCAACAACACCTATATCTTTGAGCCTGACCAGGCTTACTGGCTGGAAAAAGCGCCAATGCATAAGAAACGGGGCGGGCTGGGTTTGATCAGCGCAGCCAACAGTCTATACGCCATTGGCGGAGGGTGGGAGCATGCCCTGGCCAATAATGAAAAATATGATCCCACAAGCGACACCTGGACGACTTTTGAGCCACCCTTCAGCCATCCCTGGCGCAACATGGGGTTGGCCGCCACCGACACCAGAATCTACGCCGTCGGCGGTTGGAACGGCAGCGCCGAAGAGTTTATGGATGCGGTGACCTCATACCAATTCTTGTTCCAGCTTTTCTTGCCCATTTCCACCATCGGCGAGTAAGCGGCAACCCCTAACCTTCACCTGGAGAAAAATAATGACCACTGTACCCTTGCTAGATTTGAAACCCCAATACGCCCTCATCAAAGAGGAGGTAGAGGCGGCGATCAAGCGCGTCTGCGACTCCCAGTATTTCATTATGGGGCCGGAAGTGCAGGCCCTGGAGACAGAACTGGCCGATTACTGCCAGACTCGTTTTGCCCTGGGCGTCTCTTCCGGCACCGATGCCCTGTTGCTAGCCATGATGGCCATCGGGATTGAGCCAGGCGATGAGATCATCACCACTCCCTATACCTTCTTTGCCACAGCCGGCTGCGTGGCTCGCCTGGCCGCCAAAGCGGTTTTTGTCGATATTGACCCCAAAACCTTCAATATCGACCCGGCCAAGATCGAGGCCAGCATTACGCCCAAAACGAAGGCCATTATCCCGGTTCACCTGTACGGCCAATGCGCTCAGATGGACTCGCTGATGGCTGTGGCCGGCCGTCACCGCCTGGTTGTGATTGAAGATGCGGCCCAGGCCATTGGGGCCGAGTATCGGGGCCGGCGCGCCGGCAGCATCGGCCAGATCGGCTGCTTCTCCTTCTTCCCGTCGAAAAATCTGGGCGCCTTTGGCGACGGCGGCGCGGTGACCACCAACGACCCCGACCTGGCCGAACGGATGAGAATCCTGCGGGTTCACGGGGGCGAACCCAAATATTACCATAAATTTGTGGGCGGCAATTTCCGGCTCGACGCCCTGCAGGCCGCGATCCTGCGGGTCAAGCTGAAATACCTGGACGGGTGGACCGCCGGACGGCAGCACAATGCGGTGATGTACAATGATCTTTTGACCGCCTCGGCTCTAACCGAGCCGGCCGGCGGCGACACCGCGCCCGTTTTAACCCTGCCGTTTGAAGCCGGCGAACCGGGCCAATATGCCCATCGCCGGAGCAGCAAGCCGCCTTTTGCCGGCTATCGCCACATCTACAACCAGTATGTGCTGCGGGTCAACCACGGCCGGGATGAATTGCGCGCCTTTCTACAGGCACGCCAGATCGGTTCGGAGATTTATTACCCGGTGCCGCTGCACCTGCAAGAATGTTTTGCCGGGTGGGGCTACCGGCCGGGCGATTACCCGCTCAGCGAGCAGGCCGCCGCCGAAACCATCGCCCTGCCCATTTATCCCGACCTGACCGAAGCGCAGATTCGCACCGTGGCCAGCGCGATCATCGAATTTTACCAAAACTGAAGAGCAACCCCCTCCCCCTTTTAGGGGGAGGGGGGCGTGGTGAAGCTGAGGCTTCGTGATGTCTGCCCCATTGAAATCAAAATGGCCTTACCTTTGGCCGCTGTTGGTGCTGATTAGCGCCAACGGCTTACTGTTTAGCGATAGTCTCAGCCTTCGCCTGGCGGCCGGGCTGGTTTTACTGTTTGGCTTGCCCGGCTGGCTCTGGCTCGACGCATTCTGCCAGCCGCCGCTCCGCCTGCTCGAGCGGTTGACCCTGGCCGCCGGGTTGTCCCTGGCCTTGACGATCCTGGCAACCATGCTGGTCGTATACCTGCCAGGGCCGCTCACGCTGCTTCCCCTCCTCATTACCGTGAACCTGATTATCATCACCGGCCTGCTCGCCCGATGGCTGACCCCAATAACCAGCCCCCCTGCTCCTCTGCCCCTCCGCTCCTCTGCCCCAGCAGCATACCTCCTGCTAATCTTGGTTGGCCTTCTATTTCTGACCCTGGCGCTCCGCCTGCTCCGTCTGGGCTACGCCGAATTCCACGAAGATGAGGCCGAAGCGTTGATGTTGGGCGTCCGCTTGTTTCAAGGCGAGGATTACGCCCTCTTTCTCCATCGTAAAGGGCCGGCCCAGATGCTTGCCCCGCTGGCGGTGTGGCTATTCAGCGGGCGGATTACTGAAACGTTGGCCCGTCTGCCCTTTGTTCTCAGCAGTTGTCTGAGCGTGGTCAGCCTCTTTTTGATTGGGCGGCGCTGGTTTGGCCGGCCGGCCGGGTTGTTGGCCGCCGGGCTGTGGGCCATCAATGGCTATGCCATCGCCTTTGGCCGGATGGCGCAATACCAGGCGTTGATCTTTTTTCTGGGTCCGCTGGCGATCTATTGCCTTTATCTGGCCTGGCAGGAGCGCCGGCCCGGCTTGCAGATCGTAGCCGCCATCTTGCTGGCCGTTTGTCTGCTGGCCCATTTCGACGCTGTGCTCTTGCTGCCGGCGGCAGCCTATCTGGCCTGGCAGGGCGTAAGAGGGATGAAGAATGAAGACGGAAATGCTGCACCCGAATATCGCTCCAGGTTGATTTATGGGGCAATTGCCCTGCTGCTTTTTGTGGGGCTGCTGGCTGCCTTTTACGTCCCCTACTTGCTCGACCCCGAATTCAAAAACACGGCCGGCTACCTGGCCGGGTCGCGGGTTAAACCGGGGTTGCTCTACAACAATCTGAGCCTGCTGTACCATCTGGACCAAACCTACAGTTCCCATTTTTACCTGCCCCTGCTGGCGCTGGGAATATTCGGTTTGGCCCTGCAACAGAGTCTCTCTTACCCCCCCACCTGGCGCTGGGGGCTGGCCGGGTTGGGCCTGCTGCTCCTGGCGACGCTATGGCTACCAAACACGTGGCGAGTGGGGCCGGTCACGCTGGCGGTGCTGCCCTGGCTGCTGGCTTTGAGCCTGTTGTGGTTGCCGGCCAGCGCCGAGTTGAAGACAGCCTGGCTGCTCTTTGGCGCGCCGTTTATCGGTTACGTCTTTCTGGTCGACGATCCGCGCACCCATCTGTATATCATCTATCCGGGCGCGGCGCTGCTGGCCGGGGCCGGCTGGCTGCACATCGGCGAGTGGGTTAATAAACGAATAGGCGAATGGGCGAGTGAGCGAATGGGTCAATCTCTGGCTTTGGCGCCGGTGTTGCTGCTCGTCATCGTCGGGGGGGTGCTGGTAGCTCTTATTGTTGGCTACGAAGGCATCATTTTCTTGGCGCGGGAGTCAACCCTGGCTGAACTTCAGCGCCGTTGGGATGACTCGACCTGGGAGGTTATTTACGATGACCTGCCCGACCCTCGCGAATATTTTGGCTATCCAAAACGAGAGGGCTGGAAAACCATCGGCGCGCTGCGGGCGGCCGGCCACTTTTCCGGCGATTTTCGCAGCATCAACGAGGATTTCATTATCCCCATCTGGTACAACTTTGGCCAACCCCGCTCCTGTTACGATACCCCGGCCCATTTTTTCGGGCGCGCCGCCGGCCCGGAGGTTGCGCTGGAAAGTGAAGCCTACACCGAGGTCGGCCAGGTGGAACGGGAGGGTGAAATCCGGCTGCATATTTTCTCGGCCAACGCGGCCGAGCCGGCTGAACCTGTGATTTACGCGTTGGAGGATTACGAAGCGGCGTTTGACCAACTGGCCACGCCTGAGCAGTTCACCCGCCAGATTGAGCCGGCCCGGCCGCGGGAGGTCCAGTTTGGGCCGGCCATCAAGCTGGTAGGCTACAATCTACCGGCCACGACTGTGGCTGCGGGTGAAACGCTGTATCTCGATCTCTACTGGCAGGCCCTGGCAACGCCGGCCGAAAATTACCGCGCCTTCGTCCATCTCACCGACGGCCAGACGCTGTGGGGTCAACAGGACGACGAACCGGCCTGTCGCTTGCCCACCTCGATCTGGCGGCCTGGCCAGCGCAGCATCGGCCAATTTCGCCTGCCCATCAAGGCCGACACGCCGCCAGGGCGGTACCCGCTGATTATCGGCCTCTATCAAGCTGACAGCCTGGAACGGCTCACAATCAGCGCCGGCGGCCAGATAGGGGATGATTTTTTGTGGTTGGGCGACATCGAGGTAGTGGAGTAACCGCCCCGAGTCTCAAGGTCCGTACACCACCACTTCATCATCCTCGTACACCACCGGCCACCCGACCCACTCATTCAGCCACGACCACCTGGCCGATTTCGGCAAAATCGGCGCCGGTTTGAGTTGACAGCCGGGCCAGGGTATCCGGCTGGTACAGTCCCACAATCAGGCGGTAGGTTCCGGGCGGGGCCGCGGGATCGATCCGAAAGGCATAATCATCCAACACCGGCTGATCCGGACGCCACAGCGTCAGGCCGTACCAGCCGCCGTAAGGCTGGTTATCCTGTTGGCCCCAAACCCGGCCATCTGGTCCGAGCAGTTGGGTAAAGACTGTCAGGTCGGTTTCAAGGGGTTGTTCTGGCTGCCAGGCCAGGGTGAAACGCAACCACTCCCCGGTCCGCAGTTGCTCCGGCGATAGGCCAGCCGCCACAAGCTGCAAGCCATTACTAAATCGGACCGCCCCGCCCGGCAGCGGCGACAACGCAGCCAGGTTGGTCGCGGCCAGTTGTGCCGAAGGATGGAGCACAATTGGCCGGGCAATAGGCTGGGTCACCGGCGCGCCGTCCGCGCCAATCGGCAAAATATCAGTCCCGGCGGAGTCCAGCAGCCGCACCCGCAACTGGTACAGGCCGGGCGGGACGGTTTCGGCCAGGGGCAGGCGATGGACCGAGCTAAACGTTTCAGTACCCGCGGCCGGCCGGCTGTCGCTGCTCTGCACCACCCGGTTGAACCGGTCGATCAACTCAACCCGGACGGTCTCGCCGGCGTAGGCTGGAAATGACCAGGCCAGGGTCAACTCGATCTGCCCGCACGTCTCCACTGAGTTGCCCAGGGCTATGGCTTGCAACACCGCCCCATTGGCAAAGGGGATTTGCACCGGCTGCAACCGGTCAACATCGAAAGAAGGCTCGGCCGGCGACGGGCTGGCCGGTTGGTCAGCCGTCAAGGTATAGCCCAGGTTGGCCAGCTCGATCTGCCAGCCGGCAACATCACTTAGCTCGGCGACCGGCACAGTCAGCGTGACCGATTGGCCGGGCGAGACAAACAACGGCTCCAGAAATCGGCTCTCATTTCGTCCAACCACCACCCGACTGGCCCGGTTGGGATCAGCTACAAACGTGGCTGAACTTTGGTTGGAGATAGTCAGGTCTGGAAAGGCGCCGGCGTCGGCTTTGATCTGGCTAACATCGCCGGCACAGAGCGGTGGTTTCAATTTCAAAATCAGGTCGTCGCCGGGGCTATAAATCGCCTCGATGGCGGGCAGGTAACCGGGCAAGAGGGCGACCAGATTGTCCCAATCCTGGGGTTGATATTCGCGGCGGTGCAGCAGCAGGTAATTGACCCCTAACCGGCGCGCCAGGTCAAACGAACGCCAGTCGGGGAAACCATCCAGCAGCGGCCCCATTTTAACCAGCCAGGCCGGCTCGAAACCGGAGTTGCCGTTGACTAACCGCTGCCAGTGGCCGGCCGACTGGTAGACCCGCGGCAACTCGCTCTGGTCGGTGTGCAGGTAGTAGGGCAACTCAAGCGCCACGCTGGAGTCCGGGCGATCGGCCAGCCAGGCGTAAACTTCGCCGCCAAACTCGACCGACTCGCCGGGCAAGGGAGCCGGAAAATGTTCCACAAAGATCAGCAGCACGATCGCGCCCGCGACCAGCCCCGCCGGCCGGCTTTTCGACCCAAAATAGCGGCCTAACTCGGCCAAACCGACCCCGGCCAGGATAGCCAGGCCAAAGGTCACCAACAAGCCAAAACGGGCCGGCACGCGAAAGCCCTTGAAAAAAGGCAGGAGTTCATACAGGTAGGGATAGGGCAGCAGCGGCGCCACCAGCGGGGCCAACTTTTCGCCAAAAGCCAGCTCATTGGCCCCAAACGAGAGCGTAAAACCAAGCAAAATGATGACGAGCAAAGTCAGGCTGAGACCAACCAAATAGCGATTGGCCCGACTCTTGAAAATCAAAATGAGACCGGCCAGAGCGAGGCCAATCACCACCAGCCCTGGGAAGGCGGAGTCAAGCAGGGTGGGCCAGTTGAGCCAGCGAGCATAGAGCAGGCTGTTGGCCATCGGCTTGAGGTAATGGGCCAGCGAATTGGCCAGAATTCGGGCATCCCCCAGGGTGCGGACGACGCCCATCTGCTCGCTCATCTGCTGGTAAATCTGGAAGACCGGCCAGTTAAGGGCAAAGGTAACCCCCCCAAAGAGAGCCA
>CAYZHI010000065.1:0-12359 GCA_964477335.1 uncultured Caldilineaceae bacterium
ATTCGAACCCGTGTCGCAGCCTTGAAAGGGCTGTGTCCTAGTCCTCTAGACGACGGGGACTTGAAGCAAGGGGGAGTATAGCATCCGTGATGATTTTGGTCAAACTGGAAATGCTCAGTTGCCGGCCGGTCAACTGAGTAGACTGTTGGCCAGACGGGCAATTGCGGCCGCCCCCGCCGATTTAGGGCTGCTCAATACCAGGGGTTGGCCGCTGTTAACTGCCTTGACCAGCTCTGACTCAAAGGGAATGCTGACAGCAATCGTCCGCTTGAGCACTTTTTGAATCGCGTCCACGGGCAAGGGGTACTGGGGAAAGGGCTGGTTAACGACCAACGAAATCCGCTGCTCTGGTACCTCCAACCGGGTTAAGGTTTGCAAAAGCAACGCGGTTGATTGCAGCGAAGCCATCTCCGGGGTCAGAACCAGCACCATTTTGTCAAAGTGTTGCAGTATAGCTCCGCCATCTGGTAGTAGAGCGAGGAGGGCCAGATCGAAAACGCTCAGGGGATAAATTGATTTCAGTAGGGTGACCAGTTGTTCCAACTGGCTGGAATGGGACAAGAGCCGCCTATTGAAATTGAGGGTTGAGGCCAGCAGATGCACCTGGCTTTTGTGCTCGATGAAGTAGGATTTAAGCGTCGTCTGGTTTAATTGATGATTGGTTGTCAGCAGCTCGGAGACGCTTTGACTTGGCCGCAACCCCAACATTAAAGCTGCGTGCCCCCCCACAGGCGCCAGGTCGATCAGGGCAACGGGGCTTTTTTGGGCGAGGGCCAGGGCCACAGCCGAGTTGATAGCCAGGCTGGTCACGCCAACGCCGCCCTTCAAGCTCATATAACCAATGGTTACATTGCTGACGGCAGGGGTCGACCTGGGCAACAATTCTTCAATCCGTTGAACCAGGGCGTTGGGGGAGGTGGTTTTGGCGATGTAATCGGTTGCGCCGGCTTGCAGCGCGGTCTGTTTATCGACCGGCTGAAAACGGGCCGAAAAGATGATGATCGGGACCCCGGCCGCGTCCGGCCTGGCTCGAACTTGCCGGCAGAAATCGTAACCGGTCATATGAGGCATCATCACATCGGCGACAATGAGATCAGGTTTACGGTTCTCGATTTCGGCCAGCCCTTTTTCACCATCCGCAGTGATGGTGACGCTATGTCCGGCCCGCTGCAAGGCGAACTCTAATAAACGGAGAATATCTTGATCGTCGTCGATAACCAGGATGTGGGCCATTACGGATTATCGCCAATACATAGGATTTCAATTTTGGATTTATTGACCAGGGCGGTGGGTCCTTCAAAACTTGCTTCAGGGTAGAAAGGATTGGTCGCTTTTGCCTCAAGGATGGGTAGAAACGTCTGCGTGTCGGTAGCCATTAATTTTTTGATATCCAAGTCACCCATCCACTGGAACAGCCCCCCGATTTCAAAGAAGGGCACAGTTAAAAAGATTGGCCGGCCGGTGCGCATCGGCGTGTAAAATCGCTCTTTGGAGATGGCCTGCGTTTCGCTGGAGAGGACGACAAAGTTGATCTCTTCTTTCACCAGGGAGCCGCGTTGATAAGTACCGATAATTTCGCCGGGACTGTTATTGCGAGAGACATAAATGTCGACCAGATCGAGATAATTGGTCATTTTGTCGGCCAAAACGTCGATGAGCCGGCGTTTATAAACAACAACATTGGCCGAAAAACGATGGCTGTCGGTGAAGAAATCGGCCGTAACCCGGCCTGGGGCAACAGAACTACTAAGGGGGCGAACTGAACTCATTGCTGGCTGTTTCGATTAGACGCCGTGCGGACAGAATGGGGCGGACCAGCCCACAAGAGTCGCTGCAAGTGTTCCAGGGCTTCGTGATCATAAACGCGCTCACCGCACAGGTCACATACAATCGCCGGCATCCGGTCGACCACCAGTAAAGTTTCACCGTGCCATTCCAGATAGGCAATCGACCGTCTTTGTAAGCGGCCGGTGTGACAAGCTGGACAGATGTTCATAGTGATGACCGCTCCTCTTGGGCAATTGTGGCGCCGGCGCTGGTACCCAACCGGGTAGCCCCGGCGGTAATCAGTTGCCGGGCCTGGGCCAGAGTCTTGATGCCGCCGGAAGCTTTAATACTCACGTTAGGGCCAACGGTTTGGCGCATCAAGCTCACATCTTCAACGGTAGCTCCTCCGCCGCCAAAACCGGTTGAGGTCTTTACAAAATCGGCGCCGGCTTTTTCAGCCAATTGGCAGGCCAGTACTTTTTCTGCGTTGGTCAATAGAGCAGTTTCGATAATGACCTTGCCGAGCGCCTGATGGCGATGGGCTGCTTCTACCACAGCGGCAATATCCTGCTCAACTATGGCCGCCTGGCCTCCTTTCAGCGCTCCAATGTTGATGACCATATCAACCTCGGTGGCTCCGTGCTGGATGACCTGTTCTGTTTCAAACACCTTAACTTCGGTCAGGGTTGCTCCCAAAGGGAAGCCAACCACGGTGCAGATTTTGACCTCGGAACCGGCCAACAGTTGCGCCGCCAGTTTGACGTAGCCGGGATTGACACACACGGCGGCAAAATTGTGCGTCCGGGCCTCCTGGCAGAGTTGTTCAATTTGTTGGGCGGTGGCCTCCGGTTTGAGTAGGGTATGGTCAATGTAAGACACAATAGCTTGTGGCATTGAAGTAGTCATTCTTTGTAAGTTGTCTCTTTCACTTATTCGCTGCCGGCATTGGCGTTTGGCACCATTTGGTCCAAGAAATATTTCAGCGTGGCTTCCTCGGTAGGTTTATCCCGGGGAATGACGCCCCAGTTTTGGGGCGGCCAATACGAGAGCCAGGCCCGGCCCACGATGTTTTCAACCGGCAGCGCGCCCCAATTGTGGGAGTCGTTTGAATTGTTGCGATTGTCGCCCAGCACAAATACCGTGCCGGCAGGTACTACCTGAGGTCGCATCGTGTAAGACATTCGACCCGGTTGGAACGGTTCTGCCAGCGGTTGGCCATTGATGAACACCTGGCCATTTCTAACTTCTACCGTTTCACCGGGTAGGGCGATGATCCGTTTTACATAATCCTCACCCGGCCGGTTGGGCGGCTCAAAAACGATGACGTCGCCTCGCTGCGGCCCGCCCACGCCCAGAATGTCATGAACCAGCGGATTGTAACTCAGTTTGTCGATAATCAGATATTGGCCGTCGTGCAGGTTATCCACCATACTGGTGCCGACCACCCGGAAGTTGCGGATAACGGTTTGTATCAGCAGGAAAATGATCAGGGTCAGCAGGATCGTTTCACCGACTTCGCGGATGACGGCCCAGGCAGTTTGCCAGCTCGACCGGCCGGCGTCGTTCTCTGCCGGAACCAGTTCGGGCTGGTTTGCCGCGGGGCCAATAAATTCAGCCCAATCGGCAGGGTTGGCCGGAGAAAGCTTGTAGCCGGGTTCCAACCCGGCGTCATCCAGCTGGGTACTATCCTCCAGGGTGGGCAGCACTTCAACCGGCTCCACCCCAACGCCAGGGTTGAAGTCTGGCAGGGGCAATTCCGACGCGCCGGCGGGCAGACTTTGCTCTGCGCGGCCGGACCGGGAAGGTTGCTCTTGTTTGGCCGGGGGGGTGAGCTCTGAGTTGGGTTGATTATTAGGCTGTGGTGAATCGAATAAAGAATCTGACAAAGCTAAATCCCTACCTGGCCTGCGGGTGGTAATTGACGAATTTAGTTACCTCAATTGCAGAAATTATAGCTTACATAGAAATAATTGACAATTGCTCATTGCTCATTGCTGATTATTCTATCCCTTGTTCCGGCTCGCCGCGCAGGAGATTCACCCGGGCCTGGTGACCGGCTTTCAATTGTTCCTCAGCCTGGTAGCCCATCGCGGCGTAGAAGTTTTCATCATAGCTGCGGGTCTGGATGACCACCGGCATCGGCACGGCGTGGCCAATAATCAGGGCTTGCTGCCTGGTATCCAGCCGGGCCAGCACTTCGCGCAGCGCGCTTGCCCCGGAAACGCCAGTCAGCACGGCATTGATGTCTCGCTCGTTGTCCAGCAGGGCGGTGACGCGCGTGCCAATCTGGCTCATCACCTCCTCGTCGATGCCGGAGGGGCGTTGATCGACGATTAGCAGGGTGACGTTGTATTTGCGCAGCTCGCGGGCAATAGTGCCAAAGATAGTCTGGCGGGCGATCTGCGGGTCCAGGAATTTGTGGGCCTCTTCGATAACGATCAGGAGTTGGGGCGGCTCTTGGGCGGCCTCGCCCAAAGCTCGCTCGACTCGCTCCACGTACATCTGGTGGATGCGCCGGGTCAGGTAGTTGGCAACTAAAATGTAAGCCTCCAACGAATTACCGTAGCGGCCAAATTCCAGCACCACACTGACGCCTTTTTCCAGGTATTCGATGATCCGTTTAGCCGAGTCGCCTTTCCAACTGTCGCGCAAAAAGTCGAAGCGGGTCAATTTTTCCAGGCGGCGGCTGAGGGCATCCAGGCTGGAGCGATTGATCGTGGTGGTTTCGACCAGCCGGTCGATCACCTCTTTTTCGGCCTCGAGTAGTTGCTTGATCCAGCCGGGACCCCAGCTCCGGCGCAGGCTGTAGGCCGCCCCAATCATCTGGTCGCTCAGGTCCAGGGTGGCCCGCAGCATTTCCAGGTCCTCCGGCTGGATATCGGACCAGTCCAGCACCACGGTAAAATCAGGCCGCACCCGCCGGCGCCGGCTGGACTCTTCGTCCAGGGTGAAGATAGCCACCTGCTGGGGAAATAGCTGCTTCAGCCCCTTAACTTTGGTTCGCCCCTCGGTTTGAACCTCCCAGCCGTAATCATTGTGCATATCAAAGATCAGGCTAACGGCCACGTTGCGCTGGATCGTTCCGGCCAGGAGCAGCCGGGTGAGAAAGCTTTTGCCGGTGCCGCTTTTGCCAAATACGCCCACACTCCGCTCGACCATACGGTTCAAATCCAGGTTCACCTGAACCTCGGCCATATCGAGCGGCTCACCAATGTGGAAATGCTGCTCGTCTTCGGCCCCAAAGACAGTGTTGACATCTTCTTCGGTGGCTACGCGGACGCTGGCAAAATGGCCGGGGATGGTTTTAACCGGCCGGGGCTGCTCGGCATGCTTGTCGAGCACCAGCATCGGCGAGACGTGGATGCGGCCAAAAACGGTGGCGCCCACGTAAACCTCGCGCAGGAACGGGTCGTCGACCTGCGGCGGCGTCTTCTCAATTTGGGGGTTGGTGCTGTCGAGGATAACGTCGGTGATCATGCCGAAAAACTTCAGCTTGTCCCCATCGATGGTGATGTAGCGGCCCACGGCGATATCTTCGATGGGCGCGCTGGTATCCAACTTAACTTCCAGTCCCTTGCTGAGGGAACCGCTGATAACCATACCCAGTTTACGGGTTGGGGTTCGGGGGAAAAATTGGTCAAGCTCGCTGGGAATGTTGTCGGTCATAGTTTGTTCTCCACCGTGGAATTATACACGGTTTTTCCACTACAAAGGACACGAAGGACACGAAGCTCGTATTTCGTCATAGTTCTCCTTTGTGTCCCTGGTGTCCTTAGTGGTTTATTGTCCCCGTTCTCCGGTAAACAAATACGGTGTTGCTAATCAACCATCGATCCGTCCGGCATGAGCGCCAATTCAAGTTCGGCCCCATCCAAATTGGCCTGATCCAGCCTGGCCCGGGTCATGTTCGACTCCCGCAAATTGGCCTGGCTCAGATTGGCCCCAGTCAGGTTGGCCTCGGTGAGATTGGCTTCGGTCAGATTGGCCTGGGTCAGATCGGCTGCGCTTAAATCAGCCTGGATCAAATTGGACTCGCTCAAGTTGACCTGACTCAGATTGGCGCCGGCCAGCCTGGCCTGGCTCAGGGTAGCCCGGCTGAGGTCTGCGCCGGCCAGCTTGGCCCCGCTCAGGTTGGCCCTGTCCAGGTTGGCGCCGCTCAGACTGGCCTGGCTGAGATCGGCCTGGCTCAGATTGGCCTCGCACAGGGTGGCAAAAGTCAAGTCAGCTCCGGTCAGATTGGCCCCGGTCAGGTTGGCCTGGCAGAGGTTGGCCCGTAGCAAGCGAGCGCCGGCCAAATTGACGCCGGCCAGGTTGGCCCCGCTGAGGTCGGTATTGGCCAACCAAAGCGGCTGCTGGCCAGTAGCGATGAGGCGGTCGAGTTCGGTTTGGCTGTATTGCATGCTAACCCTCCGCTGGTTTCAGCCGGCGTAGTATCCCATCCAGCCGGACCAGATCGAAGCTGAGCAACCGGGCCAGTTCGCGCCCGGCGTTGACCAGAAACTGGCGGCGACTTTCGGGCGGTTGGGCGGCCGCGGCTCGGGCCAGATGGGCCATAAGCAGCTCATCGGCTGGCAATTGGGGAGAATTGAGGACCAGGCGCAGGTAATCCAACTGTTGGGTAAAGGCGCGCAGCTCCTTATCGGTGCACATCATCAGCATATCCAGGCTCAACGGCGGTTGGGGCGGCAGCCCCTGGCTGATACTCCCGTTACGCTGGTAGCCCACAATCAGCACGCTCAGCTCGATGGGGACCAGCCGGTTTTCCCGCTGATCCAGCACCGCTTCCGGCTCCAGCTCACCGGCCAGTATTAGTTGGCGGACGGCCAGGTCATCCTCAACCTGCACATCGTAGATCAGTCCGAAAATAGCGGTGTCGTCCGGCAGGCGCACTTTCACCAGATCGCCAAAACAGGGTAGGCTGGGTTCAAGCACCCGGCAGCCGACGGCAAAGCCGGCGGTGCTGGCCCGCAACACCCAGCCAATTTGAAAAGCAGTCGTCATTGTTTAAAACCTTCTCCGGCTAAATCTAAACCAATTTTTGTGCTGCTGCTTGGCCGACAGCGCCGGGGTCAATCCCTGGCGGCGCATTTCTACCGCAATCATCAACTCCACGGCGGCCCGCTCTTCACTAGAAATTACAGCCAGTTCGTCGGCGCGGGCCAATACGTAAGGATAGCCGCCGATGATGCGAGCTTGCCGCACAATGGCGGCATGCAGCAGGTCGAGGCCGGCAGAGTCCGCGGCCAGCCAGGCCGGAATTTCCACCCGGGCCAGTACGGGTGGCGTCTGGTCGCGGCTGACATTCAGATAGAAAAAGTGAACTCCGTGGCCGGCGTAATCATATTTAGCCAGCCCTTTAGCGGTCAATCTGAAGACGGCGCTCCGCTCACCGGGCCCCAGATCGTCAAACAGGTCGATATCGGTGAGACCCCGAAATGGGGCGGAACGCAACTTCTCCTCGGTGATGGCCGCCACTTCCAGCCCGGCCAGTTGCAGTAATGCCAGCACAAAGGTGCTGCGCGGGCGATCGACGTAACCGGCCACCAGCGCCCCGTTCTGCCGGACCGTATCAAGCAAGGCGATATACTCATTCTGGCGGGTTTCCTGCTGCTCAAAAGGCAGGTCGATGACTCGCAAGGCCAATTGCCGGTCGAGCAGGGTGATCACGGGCCGGGCGTTGGCCTCAAGTTGCTGCAGCCGGTCGATCAGCACGGCAAGTTCGGCCAGGTCGCGCTGCACATTGATTTCAGCCGGGGAAATCAGTTGACCTTGCTCATCGAAAGGTTCAAAGTTGAGCATGGGCGGCGGATTGTAAGTATCGGGTTTGCGCAGCGAGCCGTGCCGGTAGGTGATGCTGCCGATATTGATGAGGTAGTAGGGGAAGATGGCGTGTTGGTCGGGCATAATCTGGGAGCCATCACTGGCTATGACTGTCAGTTCAGCCGGGCCAGTCGGCAGAGGATAGCGTTCGGCGATGGCTTCGGCGGTAGGGGCGGCGCCGACCCAACCGAACCGTTGCGTTTGCTGCACCTGTTCGGCCTGCCTGATCCGATCGTGGAGGGCCTCAAACTCTGCCGAGAATTGCCGAAGGCGAGTCCGGGCCAGTTTCAGGGCCTCACTCTGTGCGGGGATCAGTTCGGCCAGGCTACGCCCCATCGCTTTGACCTGGGGAGTCACCTGGTTTAGTTCAAGGGTCATTTTTAAGAACCAGCCATAAAACGATTGAACAGTTTGGCGAATAAACCGGTCGGTCTGGTTGATGTTGGGGCGGATGCAGTCTCAGCATCGGTAAAATCCAGAAGTTGGGCTATTGGCCGGTCATGGTCGTCATAGTCGATCCGGGCATAGGGTAGGGTAATAGGTACGTCTGCCGGTTTGAGTGAGCCGTTGAATAATGCAGTCCAAAGTTCGACCGGGGCAGTGGTGAGATCAGCCGGTCCCAACCAGCAGCCGGTGTTGAAATAAAGCTGGCCGCCCGCCAGCGGTTGGCAAACAGGCCGGTGGGTATGTCCGAAAACAATGACTTCCGATTTTTGCTGGTCGGCTATCTCGGCGGCGGCGACCAGTAAATTCTGTTGTTGCCGGGCCTGTTCACTCCAGCCAATGGCAACTGGATCACCGCCAAGGTCTGCCAGGCCCACGCCGGTAGAGTAGGGACCGGGCAGGACAGTCTCACTCAGGTAAGGCCAAATTTGCCGGTGAAACTCAGCCCGAAAAGCGCCATCATTGCGGTAGAGTTCCGCCAGTCGCTGTCGTTCCTGCTCGTCGACCAACTGTTTTAGCAAAAGGTCGGAGTCAAGGAGTGAAGTTGCCCCCCCATCGGTCACCTGGACAGGCGTAGTGTAACTCAGCAAACGGGCCACCATTTTCGCCGCCAGGTCAAAGTCCCCGCCCAGGGCCAACCAGATCAGGGTCGTGATAGGGTGGATGCTGTCGCCGAGCCGCCGGTTTGGCCCCAGTTCGCTAAAGAGGTCAACATAAAGGCGAGAACCGGGCGGCCAATAGAGCTGAGTGGGGTTGTCGGGCTGGCGGGGGTCGTGGAAATCGGGAAAGCGGTTGAGTTGTTCGGTCCGCTGGTGGCCGTGTTCAACGTAGATTTTCTCCCGGTTGATGAACTCGGCGGCAAATAGCACCAGCGACGACCGGCGACCGGTCGCGTCCAGCACCTCACGGAGACGGTTTTTGACCAGCGGCCAGTGTAGGGCTACATCGTGATTACCTTTGATGATGGCGATCCGCCGTTTGGGTGTTTCCGGCTGAATAAACTGGGCCAGGCGTTCAAAGAGTTCCTGATGCCGATTCACAATGAGGTTCAAGCGTTTAACGGAAGCATCCTGGGAGGAGTCGAGATAGGCCTGGGCTGGATAAAGATTGGAGGCCACGTAGTAATCAACGGCTGGCACTTGCAGGAAATCCAGAAAATCACCGTTGATAATTAACTCAATCTCCCGTTTATCTTGCTCACTTTCGTCGCGTAACTGCTGCAAGAATCGCCCAAGCTGTTCATCAAGCGAAAATTTTTCAGGCGCGTGATTACACCTGAGGTTATCCGTTGCTCCCAGGTGCAAGTCGGATATGATAAATTTCGATTTCGATACCAAGTTTGTCTCCTGCACCCGTTGCTATGATTATACCACATTCAAAGTCGTTGACAATTGAAATTTGAGTCTCGCTTTTGGCAAGTTGGCCGTTCGTGGTTACACTCAGGCTATAAGCTTGTATTGAGGAGGTGTCATGTGCTGATCGGTGTCTTTTCAGACGTTCACGACAATCTTAACAATCTGCGCCGGACGCTGGAGATATTTAACAGCCGGGGCGTAACAGCGTTGATTTATTGCGGCGACTTTTGCTCGCCGATTCCGTCGCGGCTGATGGGCAGCAGCTTTGCGGGCGACATCCATTGCGTCTTTGGCAACGGCGACGGCGACCGCTTTGCAATTTTGAACGTCGCCAAAAGCCAGTACTCCAACCTCAAGCTGCACGGCGAGTATGCTGAGCTCGACTTTGAAGGGGTCCAGGTGGCGGTGACCCATTATCCGTTTTATGCCAAAGCCCTGGCCCGCACCGGCGATTATCGCGCCGTTTTTTCCGGCCATACCCACGAACTCCACCAGGAGAAAATTGGCGATTGCCTGTGGGTTAATCCGGGCGAAGTGCTGGGTTGGAAGGGACCGGCAACCTGCGCCATCTACGATACAGCCGCCAACGCCGTAGAAATCGTCCAGATCGACTCATAGATTCAATTGCACCGCGGCAAATTCTGGTTATAATATCCATTCCGTTAAATAGAGCATAAAGTTGGAACTTGCATGTCCCAGACTGATCGCCTGCTACGCGCCTGCCATCGCCAACCCGTCGACGCCACGCCGATCTGGCTGATGCGCCAGGCTGGCCGTTATATGCCCGAGTATCGCGCCCTGCGCGAACGCTACTCAATTTTGGAACTAATCAAGACTCCCGATCTGGCTACTGAAGTCACCCTGCAACCGATCAAAGCTTTCAACCTGGACGCGGCGATCATCTTTGCCGATATCCTGACCCTGCTTGAGAGTGTTGGCCTTGAATTGGAGTTTGTGCGGGGCGATGGGCCGGTCATCCGCAACCCGATCCGGCGGGCCGCCGACGTTGAGGCGCTCAGCCTGCGCCCGGCGGCGGAAACGTTGGCTTTCACCCTGCAAGCTATCCGCCAGGTCAGCGGCGAGCTGGCCGGGATAGCGCCGTTGATCGGCTTCTCCGGGGCGCCTTTTACCCTGGCGAGTTATGCCATTGAAGGGGGTAGTTCGCGTAATTACGTGCAAACCAAAAGCCTCATGTACGAGCAGCCCAAACTGTGGCACGCCCTGCTCGATAAGCTGGCCTGCGCCGTGGGCGACTACCTGCAGGCGCAAGCTACTGCCGGAGCGCAGGTGCTGCAACTTTTTGACAGTTGGATTGGCGCGCTCAGCCCGGCTGATTACGAGACCTATGTGCTGCCCCATTCCCGGCGCGCCATCGAAATTGCTCAACGCGACTCGCCTGCGCCGTTGATTCACTTTGGCACGGGCACGGCCGGCATGCTGCCCTTGCTCAAAGCGGCCGGCGGCGACGTGATCGGCGTTGATTGGCGCATCGACCTGGCCTCAGCCTGGGCGCAATTGGGCGACGACGTCGCCGTGCAGGGCAATCTGGACCCGGTGGTCCTCTTTGGGCCTATCGCCGAGATCAAAAAACAGGCGGCCCGCATTTTGGACGGGGTCCAAGGCAAACCCGGTCATATTTTCAATTTGGGGCACGGTATTCTGGAACACACCCCGGTTGAGCACGTCGCCGCGCTGGTTGATTTTGTGCATGAATATACGGCCGGGAATGGCGTAAAGCGTGAAGCGTGAAGCGAATAGCGAGTTTATAGTTCACAATTCACAATTCACAATTCATCATTCATCATTCATCCTTACATAAAGGTTTCGTAGAATGACTAAAAAAGCTGTTTTGATGCTGGCCTACGGCAGTCCCGAAAATGTTGACGGTATGGAATGTTACCTGTCCGATATCCGCGGCGGCCGGCCGATGTCGCCGGAGTTCGTCGATGAATTCAAGCATCGCTATAGTCTCATCGGCGGCAAATCGCCTCTGACCGAATTGACTTACGCCCAGGCCAGAGCCGTCAGCGCCGAGTTGCAGCGCCGCGGCTATGATTGGCCGGTCTACGTGGGCATGCGCCACTGGTCGCCCTGGATCAAGGATACGGTGGCCCAGATGTATCTCAACGGCATTGAAGAGGCGGTTGCCATTGTCATGGCGCCCCATTACTCCAAAATGAGCATTGGCAAATATTGGGCCAAAGTCAACGAGGCGCAGGCGGCGCTGGGCAGCCAGATCAAATTTACCTTTGTCGATTCCTGGTATCGCCAGCCCGGCTTTTTGCAAGCGGTGGAAAATCACATCCGGGCCGGGCTGGAGAAATTCCCGCCGGAGGTGCGCCGCCAGGTGAAAATAGTTTTTTCCGCCCATAGCTTGCCGGCTCGTCTGTTGAAGATGGGCGACCCTTACGATGATGAACTCAAAGACAACGCCCGGTTGGTGGCTGAGCGACTGGGCGAGGTCGATTGGATGTTCTCTTACCAGAGCGCGGCCGAAACCGGCGAACCCTGGCTGGGGCCGCAAATCGAGGAGGTCGTCGTCGAGCTGGCCAGGGCGGGCTACAAGAATATGCTGGCCGCGCCCATCGGCTTTGTGTGCGACCACGTTGAGATTTTGTACGATATCGATATTGAGGCCAAAAAGATTGCCGCCGAGCACGGCCTGCGGCTGGAACGGATCGAGTCGATGAACACCGCGCCGCTCTTCATTGCTGCTGTTACTGCTGCAATTTTAGACAGCGTGAACAAGTAGGTCTACATTATTCATTGAATCAAATCGAGCGGTACAATCGTTAGATCAAGGTTGGTAAAGTAAAATGGTGACGCTCAAAATTCAGGCTGATGAGGAACTAGTAGTCGCTCTGGAAGCAATTGCAGAGCAGAAGTTGAGCACAGTTGAAGAAGTAGCCAGGCAGGCATTGGGGCAGTATCTTCAAGCCCAACCTGTTCACCCCAAAACATACTCATTTATTG
>CAYZHI010000066.1:0-12259 GCA_964477335.1 uncultured Caldilineaceae bacterium
GGCGTTAAGTCGCCGCCGGATATTGACGGTGACCTGGGCAGTTGTCGGGCGGAGGGTTAAACCACTGATCTCTCGACCGGTTTCATCCACGACTCTGAGCGGGCGAACTTCACGCAGGGACGTACTGGCGCTGGCCAGGGATATCGCCGCCTCAACCTGATTGACCTGCGTTACCAGAGGTTCCGGTCCGGTAATCTCGACCTGATTGGGGTTTACTTCCGGATTACCGACCACTTGATAGGCTCGCGATAGGGCTTCCTGATCAACCAGCTTGGCTTCGATCCCCATAGTTCGGGTAACGACGGAAGCCAGTTCAATATCGACGGCAGCCGGTTCCACACCTATTATTTGAACCTGTGGGGCGTCGGTATGAACCTCTACCGTAATCCGCTGAACGCCCGGCTCCCGGCCGGCCAATGATACTGTAGCCTGAAAGCTTCGGCTGCCCAGGGTTGGACGTAGACTGGCAGTGGTTTGGATCAAAGCGGCCACCGTACTTGGCGGCTGACGCATCAGAACCGTATTCGGCGGCAGATCTTCAACCTGAAGGGGGATGTTCTCCAGCCGGACCAGTTGGGCTGGATCCGTTTGTTGAATAACGAAGGCCCACGTAGCCAGGGCTAATAGAATTGAGACGAGCAATACGCTGAGACTGGAAGAAATTTGTCTAAACGTCAGCTTGTGGGGGGTGCGCCAAAATCGCCGCCAACTTATACTGATAAGATCCCACAGCGACGAGTGGCGCGCCGAGGAATTTGTGGGCGTATAAAATTCAAAGAGATGCTTGCGCAGGTTGGCTGCATCCAGCGGTCGGCGCAAGTTACCCTGGTGGGCAACCGAGATATCTCCGGTTTCCTCACTGACCACCACAACCAACGCATCGGTCAGTTCGCTCAAACCGACGGCCGCCCGGTGACGAGTACCCAGGCGTCGTCTGAAATAGGGGGTCCGTTGGGTGAGCGGCAGCACACAGCCCGCGGCGATAACCTGGTCTGCCCGTAAGACCACTGCGCCATCGTGGAGTGGATTCTTGGGGAAAAACAGCGATTGTAACAGTTCACTGGTCACCTGCCCGTCAATAGCAACCCCGGTTCCGGCAATTTCCTGTAGCGACATATCGCCTTCCAGAGCAATCAGGGCGCCGGTCTGGCTGGCCGACATAGTTTCAACGGCTCGGACAATCTTGGGTACAGTCTGTTCAGCCACTGTCTGGCGCACTTCCCAGGTGAGGCCAGTGCCGCGGCCGATTTGTTCCAGTAAACGGCGCAGCTCCGGCTGAAAAATGATGGGCGTGACGATCAGAATAGCCAGCAGAGCCGCCCGCACCACCCAATCGAAAGCCGGCAGCGGTAAAATAATCGTGACAATGAAGAGAACACCGCTTAAAACGAGTACACCACGTAGGAGCATAGCCGCACGGCTGCGCTGAATTAAACGCAACAACAGGAAAAAAGAGATTGTCACCAGCAGCAGGTCGAGGGCGTCGATCCAGGTGAGAGCCGATAAACGGAACAGGGTTTCGTCAACAAGGGATTGCCAGGGTATCATATGCCTTATTCTAAAATGTCATGATTGAACTGACAAGAATTGTCTTTACTCATTTTACGCTTTAAATCCAATAGACATCATTTTTTGTGAATAATTGAACCACATCTTAGAATTGTGGCCATTTCATTGAAGGGGGAATCTGATGCACGTTGATATATTGATCCACAGCGCCAGCCAGCTTGTTACTTGCGCCAGTCCCGGCGGACCCAAACGAGGCGCCGCGCTGGCCGAGGTCGGACTGATGACGGATGGCGCTATGGCTGTGGCCGACGGTGAGATTGTGGCCGTTGGCCCGACATCGGAGCTACGGGCCGATTACACCGCTCCCGAAACCATCGATGCCACAGGCAAAGTAGTCTGTCCCGGTTTCGTCGACCCCCACACCCACGTGGTCTATGCCGGTGACCGGACCGCCGAATTTGAGCTGCGCATCCGCGGCGCAACGTATATGGAGATTATGGCCGCCGGCGGCGGCATCGTCAGTACGATGGCGGCGACGCGGGCGGCCAGCGTGACCCAGTTAGTGACCGAGTCCCGGCCCCGGCTTGACACGATGCTGGCCCTGGGTACTACCACCGTGGAGGTCAAAAGCGGTTACGGCCTGAATACCACCAGCGAACTCAACATGCTCCGGGCCATCGCCGCTCTGGACGCCAACCATCCCGCCGACCTGATCCCTACCTTTCTCGGCGCCCACGCCATGCCGCCGGAATACAAAGACCGCCCCGACGAATACGTCGACCTGGTCATCGACGAGATGCTGCCCGCCGCAGCCGACTGGTATGAAAACTCAAAACTCAAAACTCAAAACTCAAAACTTTTCTGCGATGTCTTTTGCGAGGCCGGAGTCTTTGACCGCGCTCAATCACAACGGGTGCTGCAAGCAGGCCTATCACTCGGTATGCCGGCCAAGATCCACGCCGATGAGTTCAAAACGCTGGGCGGCGTGGCCTTGGCCGTCGAATTGGGCGCAGTTTCTGCCGACCATCTCGATGTAACTCCACCTGAGGAGATCGAGGCCCTGGCCGCCGCGGATACCGTCGGGGTGATCCTGCCGGCGGTCAACTTCAACCTGGGCAGCAGTCACTTTGCCCCGGCCCGGGCTATGGTCGAGGCGGGGGTGGCCCTGGCCCTGGCGACGGATATCAACCCCGGTTCGGCCCCTTGCCCGTCGATGCCGCTGGTGATGGCTCTGGCCTGCCGCTATCAACGCTTGCTGCCGGCTGAGGCGCTCAATGCCAGCACCATCAATGCGGCGTACGCCATCGGGCTGGGCGAGCGGCTAGGTTCGTTGGAGGCTGGCAAGCAGGCTGACGTACTGATTGTGAAGGCGCCGGATTATCGTCACCTGGCCTATCAATTTGGGTTCAATTTGGTCGAACGGGTCATTAAGCGGGGCCGGGTTTTGACTTTGTGAGGCGATGATTGTTTACTGAGTTGTCTATTTTGATTATTTGAGCGCTTTCATTACAATTTTGATTAGGATATCCGCTGTATCTGCAAATATCCGATTGCTTCAGTACTGTGACCCAGGGGCCACGGTAGTTAGAAAGGACAGTTTGTATGGCTGAGACGCCCGAACAATCGAGCCAGCCCCAGTGGGGTTTAGTGCTCTACGCCGACTCGACTCCGGTGCGCTCTTTTCCCATAACTGGCGAGACCTTCACGATTGGCCGTGAGCTTTTCAATGATTTGCCCCTGGAAGACCTGCACATCTCCAAACAACATGCCCGGCTGATCCGGCAGGGTGACCGCCTGCTTATTGAAGATTTGAACAGCGTCAACGGAACGCTGGTCAACGATATCCTTATCTCCGAAGCTTACCCGTTGCAAGCGGGTGATACGATTACCCTGGGCCCATTCACTTTCGGCGTTGCTCAGGGCGAGGTAGAGCTGGCGCAAACAGAGGTGTTGCCCCAGGCTCATCCCGTTGCTGCCGCGCCTATGCAGCTTGGCCGTCTCCTGTTCCTTTTGGGCGCAGTTGGCGCTTTACTGATCGTGATCCTGCTCTTGGGAATTGGCCTCTACTGGCTGCTGGCCTTCCGCCAACCACTCCAGGCCGAGTTGCCGCCGTCGCCGACTCAAACTGGTACGGTCGTAGTCGCCCGGGCGCCCTCAATTGTGATCAACCAGGCCCCGGCCAGCTACAGCGAGGTCCAGATCAACCAGTCGATCATCGTGCAAGCTACAGCCTCAGACCCGGGGGGAGTGAACCGGATGGAGCTGTGGATCAACGATCGCAAAGTTGACCAGGTGGTCAGCCAACTGGCCCAGAATGTACCCTCGATGACTGCGGCCTTTCAGTGGGCCGCCGCCACGCCCGGAACGTACCTCATCGAAATTCGCGCCTACAATCAAGCCGGCGTCAGCAGTTCCATTACCGTGACTAATCTCACCGCTGTCGGCATCCAAGACACGCCCACCCCGCTGCCAGCGGCGACTTCAGCGCCTACGGTTACCCCCTTGCCGCCGCCTCCTACGCCAACTTTTACACCCCTGCCTCCACCCACTTCCACCCCGATACCTCCCACGCCTACGCCGCGCCTGGCTTTGCTGTCGGTTAATATACCGGTGCTGAACGTTCGCCAGGGGCCGGGCCTTCAATATAGGCCGGTGGGCCAACTGCGCCAGGGTGACGGCGTTGAAATTGTGGGCCGGACCGATACGCCGGCGGGTCGCTGGTGGCAGATCCGTTTTGATCAGGCGGCCGATGGCCTGGGCTGGGTGTCGGCCAATCCCGGTTTTGTGACCGTCATCAATACCGATGTAGTGCCGGCGGTGAGTATTGCGGCCGCGCCGTTGGCCGGGCCAACCGAAGCGCCATCGCCGACGCCAACCCCAACCCCAACCCTTAGCCCGACGCCCATCCGGCCGGTCATTCGCGCCCCGGCCGGGCAAACCTTGCTCATCGTGAGCAATCGCAGCCTGGCCAACAAGCCGGCTCTGCTAACGTTGTCTGGCGGTAAGTCGGTGGGTGGGGGTAAAGAAATCGACGTGCCGGCCGGCAGCGAGGTGCAGATGGTACTCGAGCCGGACTTCTACCGGGCCTTGTGGAGTTCACCCTTTCGCAATTTTGTGCGCGGCGCGGATTTTACCGCTGTGGCCGGTAAGGTTATGGTGATGTGGATTGTGCCCGAAGATGGCCGGACCGATACTGAAGTGTACGATGAGTTGACGGTTCAGGCTGAAACGGCGCCCACCTCGACGCCGCAACCATCGCCAATCCTGCCGCCGGTCATTGGCGGTTACACCGCCCCACCCGGCAAGGCGCTGCTGGTGGTGGCGAATAAGAGTCTGGTCAACGAGTTCGGCGTGGTGACAGTTTCCGGGGGTAGTTTTGGCGGCGGCCAGCAGATAATCTTGAACGCCAACACCGAAATTCCGCTGGAGCTTTTGCCCGGCGATTACCGCACGATCTGGAGTACGCCCGGCTTCACTGCCGGCAAAGGGTTCAAAGCTTCGGCCGGGGAGGTCATCCTGGGCTGGATTGTGCCGGAGACCGAACAAGTCTTTATGCAATTTCCGGGCCAACCGGCCCAGCAGATCAACAATTAGCATCTTGCGAGTCAACTATTTGCCCATTGAGGGGGAGAATTTTAGCCACGAAGGACACGAAGAGACACAAAGGAGATTTTAAAGAATTTTAGTGTCCCTTTGTGTTCCTTTGTGGTTTATTTAACCTTATTTGGCCGAAGGTGATTTGTTCAGGTTAGGATGAAGATGGAGCGTCAAAGTCAGCCAGCCGATCAGCCGGCCCGGCCAATCAGTCCGGTCAATGCCGGCAGTGAAGCGCATGACCTGGCCTGTCTCAGGTCGATATTTGACCTGATCGCCGAGATGGCCAGGGCCGGTTATGGCAATGAGGGTCGCGGGGCGATGATTGTCGATTTGAGCGGCGGGCCGGAGATCAGGGGCGGATATCTGAGCCTATCCCGGCTGCTGGTCGAGTTGGGTTCGATCCCGGACGAAACGCTGCGGCAGACGTTACAGCAATACCAACCGGCCATTGAATTTGTGGCCGTGGTCCGCCGGGCCGACCGCACGTTGCACGGCTATATTCTGAGCTATTGAGCAGTTCGCTCCCCGGCAATGGGCCTGTTGCTGGTTAGCTTGGCCTGGCTTTCCCGCCACACATCCCCGAACGCTTCCTCCATCATTGGATAGACAAACCAGACTGTGCCAAAACCAAAGATGAAACCGGTAATCGTCCGCAGGGCATAATTGCTGTCATGGGGTCCCAAGAATTGGACGTAGATTACAGCTAACAGGCCGATGAACAGCATCAGGCTGCTGGACCAGTTAAGTTGCTTTCGCTTGTAGAGCAGCAGGCCGATAACCAATAATACCCCCAAACCCAACCCTGCCAGGATGGAACTGGGCACCACCTGGGACAACTCGCCTAGCAAGGCTAAGCCTCCATCCAGACCGATTGGTACCAGAAAGAACAAATACCAGCGGAAGTTGAGCGGCTTCAGCCGGGGCCGCAACAAGCCGTAAACCAGCCCGCCCAGAAAAATGGTGCCATACATAGCCACACAGCGATGGCACATGCAGACCTGCTCGCCGGCCACAAAGTAGGCCCGGGAGGGGAACTGGTGGCAGGCAAAGTTGTACATCTGGTAGATTACGTTGGCGGCTCGATTGTAGCCGGCGGCCAGAAGCAGCGGCGCCAGGAAGGGCAAGCCAACGTAAGTAAGAAAAAATAGGTTGGCCGCGGCCAGCCAATGCTTTGACAGCCATAGACTGAATCGATTGACCCGCCGCTCCAGTCGCAGGCCAAAATTGCCTAAGGGATGGGGTGTGCTCAGTTCGTTCATTGAAATTCCTTCAAAAGATTAATCCAGCCGGGAAACCTCCCGGCCATCAGGGTTGAATAAAACCGCCGCATCCGGCTCGGTGTTGCTCCAGATATTTTGGGTGAAACCACAATTATAGCCGCCGCGACCGCTGTCGGCCAACAAAGCCCAGATGCGCAACGTTTCACCCGGCTGCAGGGTTAGCCCCTCGAGCAGGCATTCCTGCCCATCTCGTTCTGAGAGCAATTTCCAGCCCGACAACTCTTGCAGCCCATTGCCCTGGTTCTGAATATCCACATATTCGTCAACATCGTTGACCGCCACGATAATAATTTGGGGCGGCGCCGGTGGGGTCGGCCTGGCTGACGAGGCCAGACTCCAAACGCCCACCCCAACGGCCTGAGTCTCTTGCTGCACTTCCTCAAAGCTGGTTTGATATTTCACATCGGGCGGCACGGGCGCCACCCAGGCGACGCCCTGCCGAATCAATTCTTGATTGATCATCAGGTTGCCCACGTACACATAACGCAGCAATCGTCCAAACTCATCGGCATCGGTCACATCCCGTTCCAGGGTAACGGTTTGACCCTCCACCAGGAGTCGATTGATGGTCAGGGCCTCCTGGCCAAAGGGTTCGGTGAAGCGCTCGGGGTCATTGAAGGCCGGGGTGTCGATCAGCAGGTACTTGACCCGGTATTCAACCCCATCAATCAGCACGTCGATGATATTACTGGCAACTACGGCCACAACCTGGCCGGTTTGCCGGTTGGGATCAGGGGTAGAGGTTCTGGTTGGTAACGGTGTTACCGTCGGTGTGTCGGCTACCACGCGGGTGCCGGTAGGGGTCGCGGTCGAAGTTGGCGCCGGGGTGGGTGTTTGGGTGGCGGTGGGGGTGTCGGTGGGGGTAGGCGTATGGGAGGGTGTAGGCGTTGGGGTGACGGTAGGCGTATCGGTGCCGATGACCGCGGCCAGGGTGGGGGAGACGTTGCTTAACATGGGTTGCACCACCAGGCCAGCGACCAGGCAAATTGTGCAAATCAGTAGCAGTCCCACCACCCCGACGACCAGAACCGGTTTACGATCAGGGGGCTGGGAAGGGGTCAAGGAAGTGAGGTCTGACTCGGCCGGCTGGTCGCTATCAGCATCAAAACCCGCCGTGGTATCTAAGTCGGATTCCACAGCCGCATTGACCCTGTCATCACGCCGGTCAACTTCAACTTCAGCTTCATGGGACACGGCTGGCGGTGGTTCAACCTCAGGCGGCGGGGGAGGCTGGGCCGGTTGGGTTTGGGCAGTCTGGGCCTCTTGGCGGGCGGCAATCCTGGCCAGGAGTGGACCGGGCGCCTCCGGTCGATAATCGGTTTTGGCCGGGCCGGTTGACTCCGGCGGCTCGGGCGCTTCCTGGGCTAACAGGGCCAGGCCGCGCTGGGCCGCCTTATTCTCCGGGTTGATGGCCAACACACGCTGCAAATATTTGCGTTTCTCCGCAGGCGAGTCGACCACACTTGATAGCCAGAGCCAGGCCAGTTCATTGTTTAGGTCGGCTTGCAAGATATCGGCCAACATTTGCCGGCCGGTGGCTTTGTCGCCAGCTTTGATTACCTTGATGGCTTCTTCCAGGCGGGGTAACACGGCGATACCTGCTCGGTTATTTCCGCTTATGAACGTACTTTAGTCCCAGCGCTGGCTGGCATTTGCATCCGTTGGGTGGTCGCCCGGCTAACATTGGGCGGCGGCTCAGGTTCGTGAAACAGTACCAGGGCGAAGGTAGCAAAGTTGAGCGTGTCAGTTTCCACGTAAGGCACCACCTGGTATTTGACATCAACAATAGTAACCTGGGGGTATTCTTGTAACCAGGCATCGATTTGCACATCGACCGGGTCATCCTCGGCTCTGATGCAACGGAATTCGGCGGCGCCGACGATCTCTTTTTGACTCATGCAGAACTCCTATCGTGGTTAGAGTTGTTCATTTGACCAATTGAATTGATCGGATCCACCGATTCATTTTACCCGTAAATACATTGGCGGCAATTTTTCCGGTTGGCCTTAAAACAAAGAAGCATAGCTTGGATTGGTTCACAAACTATGCTCCTCGTAATAATATTGGTACTGTGATAGTGGAGATGGCGGGAGTCGAACCCGCGTCCAGAAAAGCTGGCTACAAACATCTACGAGTGTAGGCGACACGCATGATCTCATTTGGGCTTCGTCGGTCGCCAGAGTTCACCCAAACCAGCCGATGGATCTTAGCCGGGATGTATCGGCCCCATCCCGGAGCACCCCGATTTGTCTGTCGTCCACACGCCGTTCTCGGAGGGGAGCGAGCGTGCAGACGTGGCCCGTTTTACGGAGCCATTAGTTGCTCCTTAATCGCTTAGGCCGCGAGGGGCAGAGCGTTGTAGGAGCGACCGTTGAAAGCAGTTACTTTCTCGGCAATTATTGTTTTGCCCCAGTTTAACGAGTTCGGGCAGCTCGACTCGCAGTCTGTAACCTTCCACCTCCCTGTCGAAACCAGTTCATCCCCAGATAACGAAATTATAGCATAGTTTTGTTAGAGAAACAATAGAATCAAAGCGACTCTGGCAGCCGGGCGTAGAGTTCGTTCCGGTCAATGAGCGAAGGCAGCGGGCCAACCGTCGTCAGCTTCAGCTCAACCACTTCACGGGCAAACAGGGCGCACCGTTCCAGCGAGTTGCCGTCGAGCAGGGCCACCAGAAAACCGGCCCAGAACGAGTCGCCCGCGCCGGTCACATCGACCACCTTGATGGGCCGGACCGGCACGTGCCCCAGCAGCTTGCCGTCGTGGGAAATGAGCACACCCTCCCGGCCCATCGTAAAGATGACGGTTTGGGGGCCTAGCTCGTGATACATCGCCACATATTCTTCCGGCTGGTAGTCGGGACCAAAAAAGCGCTTGGCGTCGTCAAGCGAAGGTTTGGTAATGCTGGCATACTGGAACATCTGGCGGTAGACTTCTGTCGCTTCGCGGTGATCGGGCCAAATCAGCGGGCTGTAATTCGGGTCCAGCGAGACGATTTTGCCCTGTTCGTGAGCCAGCCTGAAGGCTTTCTCTACCGCCAGGCGGGCAGGCTCACGTGACAGCGGCCAGGTAGAGGCGTGCACTACCCTGGTTTGAGCGATGGTCTCTTCCGATACCTCTTCGGGGACCAGTTTGTAGTCCCCATCCCGAAATGCCTCAAAATCAGGGGTGCCGCTGGTGCGGGAAACAAAGATCACCGTAGTGTGCACCCGGTGGTCCATAACCAGGTAATCGGTGATGACGCCATGATGGCGCAACTGAGCTTTGAGAAACTGGCCAAACGCGCCGATGCCCGTTTTGGATACAACTGCTGCCCGCCCGCCCAGCTTGGAAACGTACACGGCGATATTGGCCGGCGAGCCGCCCAGGTAGCGCTGAAAGGTGGTCGCATTTTTTAAACCGTCCTCAGTCTGTTCGGTCGAAATGAAATCGACAATCGTCTCGCCAACGGCCAGCAAATCGAGGCGTGCTTCAGCAACGGCTGTCTGGTCCATTGAAATCAATCCTCACTAAGGTAAAGTTTGGCTAACTCGGCCAGGCCCAGTTCATTTTCGGGTGTTGGCCGGGTAAAATAAGCCGGGATCAGTAATTTTGTGGTATGAGCCGCCGGATCGGGTGTGGTTAGAGCCTGCTGGATGGCCCCCAGGTACCCTTCGGCTGTCCGCGTCCAGGTGTAGCGGCTGATGACTCGCTCCAGGCCGGCCTGGTGATATCGTTCCCAGGCTGACGACGACGAGAGTACTTTGAGTAAACCACCGGCAATATCGGCCGGATTGGCCGGATCGACCAGAACGCCGTACTCGCGCCCGCTCTGCCGGTCGACCATACTTTCGGCCGGGCCGCCGTTGCGGGTGACTACCGCCGGCAGACCGCAACTCATCGCCTCTAACGGGGCCAGGCCAAACGGTTCGTAATGGGCGGTCAAGGCAAAGACCGAGCGCCGCGCTGCGGCCAGGCGATAGGCCGCAGCCAACTCGGCCTGGCTGTTGAGCGGAAAGGCGGTCAGCAGGTTCGTTAGATTATGTTCGGCCAGCAGGCCAACAATCTGATCCAGGATGGTCCGTTCTTCGCCGCTCAAGCGCTCGCGCTGCCGGAGCGGATCGTCTAGCCCTCTGACCACGATAGCCAGGTTGGCCACGGCCTGTAACTCAGGACTGGCCACAAAAGCCTTGACTACCCCCAGATGGTTCTTTTTGTGATCCAACCGGCTGGAGCAGACCACCAGGGGTAAATTCTGCCGCTCGGCCGACAGGTCGCGGGCCAAAGCCGCCTCGAGGCGAGTCTGAATGGCGGCATCCAGCGCTTCAGCCTCCGGGTCCGGGGAAAAAACCTGGCGGTTGACGCCGGGCGGAATCACAGCAAAACGGCTGTCGTCGTGAACATCAACGGCGCCGCGATAGGCCGGGTGACTGTACTGCTCCAGTTGTTCCTGGTGGGTGCTGGTGATAATCCGGGCGGCGTGGTTCATGCTGATCCGTTCGGCCAAAATGCGTTCGGTAAAGTGAAAGCGAGCGTCGATCTCGGCCAGGTTGTTCCAGTTGACATTTAATTTATCCATCTTTTGGGCCCCCAGCGAGTGGCCGGTAAAGGTAAACGGGATGCCGCTCTGCTGCGCCAAGATGGCCCCGGCCAGGCCGCCGTCGCCGTAGTGGGTGGTGACAAAATCGGGTCGGCGGCCGTCGGCCTGGTAGAAGTTGCGGATGCCCTGGACCCACTCGGCCAGATAGGGCCACAGTTTTTCTTTGGCCAAAAATTCGGGCGGGCCACAGGGGACGCGGACGATCCGGACCTGATCGTGACCGGGGTAGCCATCGAGCGGACCGGCAAATTCAGGCCAGTTGGGGTCAATAATCCGGCGAGCAATGATATCGACCTGGTGGCCTTGGGCGGCCATGGCCAGGGCTATCTCTTTCACATAAACCAACTGACCCCCAAAATCAGGGTGTTCAGTCCAGTAACTATCGTGGGGGTCAAAATTCCCCTGCGGATTTAAGAAGGCAATGTGCATAATCTCCCGCCTTATTCAAGTTTGAAATTATCCAGATGAATGGTATTTAACTCGGTGACGCCGACATCTTGCGCCGTATTCTCCAGGCGGATGAAGACGGTGATGGCCCTGGCCTGGGCTTTAACTTTGAGTTTGGGGTAGCGCCACTCGTTGTCTTTACCGTCCCGCTCGCCCCAGACTACGGTTGGGCTGTCCCAACGCCGTCCGCCGGTGGGGTCAATGCCAATCGTTTTGAAGATTTTGTTGTCGGCGCGTTCGCCGCTGGTGCCTTTGTAAAAGGAGACGATGCTGCCGCTGAAGGTATAGTCCCGGCCCGGTTCGGCGGCGACCGTTTGCATAAAGGCCAGGTCAAAGGCATAGCGTGAGCTGACTACCTGGGAATGTTTGCCGTGAATGTGATAGTCGCGGCCGCCGCCGCCGAAATATTTCTGGGTAAATTTACCAAAAGTTTCGCTGTCCATTAAGCGCGCCCGGCGTTCGGGTTCGGCGATAATGACCAGTTCCCAGTGGGCCCCGTAATATTCCTTAAATTCATTCCAATCCTTATGTTCCCCGTCGCGAATGTGAGGCTGGTAATCGTCAAAGCTACCGTTTAACAACTGGGGATTAACCTGGCCGCTTGTTGGCGGCTGCGGTGACGGCGACGGCGCAGGGGTTGGTGTTGGCGTGGGGGGCGGGGCCGGTTGTGGGCTGGGCGCCGGGGTGGGCGTAGGCGTTGGGCTTGGACCTGTCTGCACGGCCTGAGCCCACGGACCAAACAGGTCGGCAAATTTGATGGCCGTATTCAAGTCGCCCCGCACGCCGATGCGACCTTCGCGGTAGGCCTGGGTGGCGGTCCGCACCGCGCCGGGCACCTGCAGCCCGT
>CAYZHI010000067.1:0-11768 GCA_964477335.1 uncultured Caldilineaceae bacterium
CTTCAAGAAAGGCAAAGGCGGGCTGCGCATCGCCCTGGGCAAGGGCGTCTCTGGCCAGGCCGTCTCGGCCTCGCTGGCCGAAATGCCCCACCTGCTGATCGCCGGCACCACCGGCTCCGGCAAGTCCGTTTGTATCAACAGCCTGATCTCCAGCCTGCTCTTTACCCACGCCCCGGAGCAACTGCGCCTCCTGCTGATCGACCCCAAAATGGTCGAGCTGACCAGCTTCAACGGCATTCCCCACCTGCTGGCCCCGGTCGTGACTGACTTCGAGCAGGTCGTCGGCGCCCTGGCCTGGATCACCCGCGAGATGGAGCGGCGCTACAAGCTCTTTGCCGCCAGCGGCGCTCGCAGCATCAGCAGTTACAACCGCAAGGTTGGGGCCAGGGGCGAGCGGCTGCCTTATCTGGTGGTGGTCATCGACGAGCTGGCCGATTTGATGATGATGGCCCCCGACGAGGTCGAGCGGCACATCTGCCGCATCGCCCAGATGGCCCGGGCCACCGGCATCCATTTGGTCATTGCCACCCAACGCCCCTCGGTGGATGTGGTCACCGGCCTGATCAAGGCCAACTTCCCCACCCGGATTGCCTTTGCCGTCACCAGCCAGATCGACTCGCGGGTCATTCTCGACACGCCGGGGGCCGAACGGCTGCTGGGCCGGGGCGATATGCTCTACATGGCCTCAGACTCGCCCAAGCTGGCCCGCTTGCAGGGCTGCTTTGTCTCCGATATCGAAATCCACAACCTGGTCCGCTTTTGGCAGGCGGCCACCCCCAGCCGGGTCGATGAAACGGAGGAGGAGGTCGAGGCCGAACTACCCTGGGCCGGGATCATGGCCGAGGCCGGCAAGGACGACATGCTAGAGGAGGCCATCAAGCTGGTGGTCGAATCCGGCCGGGCATCGACCAGTATGTTGCAGCGGCGGCTGGGCATCGGCTATCCCCGCGCCTCCCGCCTGATCGACCAGCTCGAAGAGGAAGGCGTCATCGGCCCGGCCGACGGCAGCAAACCGCGCGATGTGTTGTGGCGCGCAGAGCGCGACGAGGCCGACTACGCCGACTTTGAGAAGGATGTGCGGGACGAGGCGTGACCGCCATCTTCAAATTCTCCTGAGACTCCTGCCATTTGTGCCAGTGCAAACAAGGCGTTTTCAAACCCATCCCGATAGCCGCAGGAATAGGCTTTCACAACTATTTTTGCTATAAATCACCCGTCGTTGTGCCTTAGTGCTTTAACAGCAGTCCCGATAACACCTATTGCTTTTTTAGCTACATCTCTCTGATTTGCGCCAATGGCCGCCAAAGCTACGAGGGCAATAATGCCTATTACGACGACACCAGCAAGATTTGGATCCATTTTTGACCTCCCATACTTTTTTAGAAAGAGCGCCGGAGCCGACCAAAGCAGGGCGCTCTTTTTATTCTTTTTTAACTACTTCGATAATATTAAATTGGACAATTGTTCTACCGAAGACGGGGTCATGTCATTCTGAGCGAAGCGAAGAATCCCTCATTACTCCGGCAAAAAAAGTTGGCTGCATTGGTAAAAAAGAGATTTTGGCCTTATTTCCAGCCAACTTGAATTTAATTGTAACTTTATAGGGATTCTTCACTCCGCTTTGCTCCGTTCAGAATGACATGACCTACCCTATTTCTGCATTATGTTAATCTAACATTGTCGAACTATTCAAGATATGCCCATTAATCGTTATGCCACTCCCCAAAGCACAACAACGAATTGATGAATAAAGCGAATTTCCTACATCTACAATGAAAAATTCGTTCCTTTCTTAATTCGCTGTTGTCTTGCCGGCAAATCGTTCAGTAGTTACCAACCCAGAATGAATTTACACAAATCTGTACAAGCCTTTTTGACGTCGCAATGGCACTAAACCAATCCGTTTCAGGTAGCCGTTTTTTTGTTTATCTCAGAACTCTGGCAACTTTTGCCCCTTGATGATATAATTCCCCTCACTGGTAATAACATTTTAGGTTTTCAGGGTTTTCCGGGCCATGCCACCGTGTGTAGGGGCGGACGGCCGTCCACCCCTACGAAATATAGAGGTTATCCCTGGAGATTCCAAAAGAACCGAGTGTATGAGTAGAGGTGGATATGTCTGGACATAGCAAATGGAGTACGATCAAACGCAAGAAGGGGGCGGAAGACGCCAAACGGGGCAAGATTTTCACCCGGCTGGCCCGCGAAATTACCGTGGCCGCCCGGCACGGCAGCGGCGACCCCGACGCCAATCCTACCCTGCGCACGGCCGTTGAAAAAGCCCGCGCCGCCAATATGCCCAAAGACAACATCGAGCGGGCCATCAAAAAAGGGACCGGCGAGTTGGAAGGCGGCGAACTGGAAGAAGTGGTCTACGAAGCCTACGGCCCCCACGGTGTGCCCATTTTGATCAGTTGTTTAACCGATAATCGCAACCGCACCCTGGCCGACATTCGCCGCATCTTCAACCGCCAGGGCGGCAGCATGGCCGAAGCTGGCGCGGTCAGTTGGATGTTTGAAAAAAAAGGTTACATCACCATCGAGTCGGATGAGGTCGACCCGGATGAGGTCTTTATGCTGGCCGTGGATGCCGGCGCCGATGATGTCGAGATCAGCAACGGCTTGGTCGAAATCTACACCAGTCCTGACATGCTGCACGTGGTCAGCAGCGCCCTGGCCAAGCAGGGTCTCGAGGTGGCCGAGGCCGAGTTGGCCCCCATTCCCAAGAACGAGATCGAGTTGGGCCGGAAAGAAACGGAGCAGGTGATGGGCATCATCGACGCCCTGGATGAGCTGGATGACGTCCAGCAGGTCTACTCCGGCCTGCATATCAGCAGCGCCATGATGACCGAACTGGAAAAAGCGTAAGCCGGCCCGTGCGAGTCATTGGCATCGATCCGGGCACGGCGATTACCGGTTGGGGCGTAGTTGAAGGAGATGGCAACGCCTTGCAGTTGATTGCCTGCGGGGCCATCACCACCCCGGCCGGGACGCCCCTCCCCCAGCGCCTTCAGGTGATCTATCGCCAGCTTACCGGGCTGATCGAGCAGTGGCAGCCGGACGCCGCGGCCATCGAGGAGCTATTTTTTAGCAAGAATGCCAAAACCGCCCTGGCCGTGGGCCACGGCCGCGGCGCGGCCATGTTGGCCCTGGCCAACGCCGGCCTGCCGATTAGCGAGTACAAACCTTTGGAAGTCAAGCAGGCGTTGACCGGATACGGTGGGGCCGACAAAATGCAGATGCAACAAATGGTCAAACTGCTCCTGGCTCTTGACGATATCCCCCGCCCGGATGACGCCGCCGATGCGCTGGCTGTGGCCATTTGCCACCTGCACTCGGCCCGGCTGCGCATGTTGGAGTCGCAATGATCGGTTCATTACGGGGTGAAATCATCGACAAGGCCGAAGATGGCCTTTTAATTGAGGTCGGGGGAGTTGGCTTTTTCGTGCAGGCCCCCACCACCCTGCTGGATGTGCTGGAAGTGGGCGCCCGGACCCAGCTTTTTACTCACCTGCATGTGCGCGAGCAAGAGCTTACCCTGTTCGGCTTCCCCGACCGGGAAGAGCTGGAGTTGTTCCGCACCCTGCTCAAAGTGCAGGGCATCGGCCCCAAGGTCGCCCTGGCGATTCTATCACACCTGCCGGCGGAGACGTTGCGGCAAGCTGTCGCCAGGGAGGAGACGGCTTTGTTGGCCCGGGTGCCGGGTATCGGCCCCAAGAAGGCCAAGCAGATCGTCTTTCAATTGCGGGATAAGATTGGGTTGGAGGATATCTTTGTGAGCGCCACGCCCATCCACGAAGGCGACAGCGAAGTCATCGCCGCCCTGACCACGCTCGGCTACAGCGTCGTCGAGGCCCAGGCCGCGTTACAGCAGCTCCCCAAAGAAGCCAAAAACGAACCCGTCGAAGAAAAAATCCGCCTGGCCTTGAGCAGCCTGGCCAAGATTTAGGAATTTACTCGTTTATTCGTGTGGAAACGAGGAAACCTGCCACCTGCCCCCTGCGACCCTGCAACTTGCCGCCTGCTTACTTCCCAATACAAAACTTACTAAAGATTGTCTCCAGCAAATCCTCGGTCACCGTCTGGCCGGTGATTTCGCCCAGCGCCTCCACGGCCGCCCGCACGTCAATGGAGACCAGATCGGCCGACAATCCGGCTTGCTGAGCCGTGATCGCGGCCTGCGCGTGGGCCAGGGCCTGCTGAAGTAGGGCTTTGTGGCGGGGGTTGCTCACCAGGGGGGTATCGGCCGTAGTTACCCGGCCGCCCAGAATCAGCTCAACCAGGGCCTGCTCCAGTTGGTCGATTCCGCTTTGCTGGAGGGCAGAAATAGCCACCCGCGCCGCGCCGGGGAGAAAGTCGGCCAGCAAATCCGGGGTTGTTTGCGGGGTCAGATCGTTCTTATTGATGACCAGCAGGCCCGGTTTGCGGCCAACCAGGGCCGCAATCTGCCGGTCGCTCTCCTCCAATGGGCTACTGCCATCGATGACCATCAAGGCCACGTCGGCCCGGGCCAGCGCGGCCCGGCTACGGTCGACGCCGATGCGCTCGACCTCGTCGGCCACCTCCGCCCGGATGCCGGCCGTATCGACCAGCACCAGCGGGATGCCGCCGACATTGACGGTCTCCTCCAGCGTATCGCGGGTGGTGCCGGGGATGCTGGTGACGATGGCCCGGTTGCCCCGCAGCAGGGCGTTGAGCAGGCTGCTCTTGCCCACGTTGGGCCGCCCGACAATGGCCGCTCGCACCCCCTGCCGGTAGATCAACCCGTAATCGGCGCTTTGCAGCAGTTTTTCAAGCCGGCCAACTACCGCGGTCAAAGGGCCAACCACGTCTTGAGACGGAATCTCGTCTTCCACAAAATCGATGCTGGCTTCCAAAAACGCTAGCGTGTCGAGCAGCGCGGCCCGCACCTGGCTAACCTGGGCCGAGAGGCTGCCGCTCAACTGCTCATTGGCCACCCGCAGGGCGGCCTCGGTTTTGGCCTCGATCACGTCGAGCACGGCTTCGGCCTGGGCCAGGTCCAGCCGGCCGTTCAAAAAAGCGCGCAGAGTCATCTCGCCTGGTTCGGCCAGCCGGGCGCCCAGCATCAGGCTGAGCTGCAGGATGCGCCGCAGCGGTACAATGCCGCCATGCGCCTGAATTTCGACAATGTCCTGGCGGGTGTAGGTGCGCGGTTGGGGCATAAAGGCGACCAGCGCCTCATCCACCGGCTGGTTGGTCGCCGGATCGACGATCTGGCCATAATGTAGCCGGTACGGTTGCAGCGCGGTCAGCCCTCTGGCCGAACGGAACAGGCTTTGAGCAATCGGATAGGCCTCCGGCCCGCTGATTTTGACAATGCCCACCCCGCTTTGGCCTATTGACGTAGCAATGGCAGCTATGGTATCATCTAAGCTGTACATAAATTGAAATTCCTTGTCAATTCAGTTATTATAACATAACTGGTTTACCAATTTAAATGAAACGATAGGTTAGCTGGATGATGAACAGACCGACAGACTGGTACGAGTCAGCCACCAAGCTGCTGTCATCCAGCATTCGCAATAAGATTATCATCCCCTACGCCCTGTTAACCCTAATCCTGGCGGTATTTGGGGTTTTTGTGGTTACCCGGCTGGTGGCCGGCTCGTTTGAAGAGCGGCTGAAGAACCAACTCCTGGAAGCGGGTCGGGTTGTCAGCGATGAAGTAGTCAGCCATGAGCGGTTGCGGTTGGAAACCCAGCGGGCGGTGGCCAATACCATTGGCGTGGCGGAGGCTCTGGTTGGCCGTGATTTTGGCCAGCTTGAAAGCTTAATCGAGCCTATTATTGTCAATTTAAAAGGCATCGATAGCATTGTAGTGGTCGATGCACAGGGCAAAGATGTGCTGCGCTTGCAACGGGAGTCGTTGGCTGCCAACGCCCCGGTGGTAACATACCAGGCTGGCGGCGCCAATTTTTATGACTGGCCGGCCGTTTCCCAGGTTTTGCAGGATCCCGATGGAGGCACTAAAGAGATTCAGGTGGCCCGGGATCCCAACTCAAATGAGTTAATTGTCTATACGGTCGGGCCTATCCAGGGCGCGGATGGAGTGGTTGGCGCAGTCCTGGTGGGTACATATCTGCAGAAAGAGTTGAGCATGCTCCGTAGCCTGGCTTTAGCCGATGTGACCTTGTTTGATGAAGAGGCTAACGTCGTTGCCACTACATTTCCCCTCAATCAGGCCGAGGCTGAAACGGTGTTCGATATTTTTACCCCGGAACGATACCGCCAGGTTATCCAGCAGCAAGGGGTTACCCTGCTCGATGAGGTGGCCGGGGTGCAGGATATCAACAATCGCGGTCAAACTTACCGGCTGGCTTACGCCCCATTTTTGCTCCGTAACCGTATCTATGGCGTTTATGCGGTGGCTTTACCCACCAACTTTATCACCGATACGAATAATCAGAGCCGGAACTGGTTGGCTTTGATATTTTCGGTGGGGGTGCTCACCGTTTTTGGAATTGGCTATCTCATTTCGCGGCGAATCATCCGGCCGATCATCCACCTGGTACGGACTTCACAGGCTATTACGGCCGGCGACCTCAGTCGCCGCGCCGACATCGAGACTGGCGATGAAATCGGGGTGCTGGCCAATAGCTTTGATCATATGACCGCCGAGTTGCAGCGGTTGCTTAAACTACAGCAAGAAGAGGCCAGCAAACTCAACGCTATTCTGAATAGCATCGCCGATGGGGTTATTGTTCAGGATGTGACCGGTGAGATTTTGATCACCAACCCGGCCGCCGAAGTCATTCTGGAGAAACTGGGCGACGAGTTGAGTCTGGCTCAATTTCAGCATAATAGCGATAAAGATGGGCGGCAAGAGGATCAAGATACGACTGCCCGGTTGAGCTCGCTCACCGGCCTGGAATTTCACGAAACAAAACGGTTTGAGATGCGTGAACAGGTCTTGAGCGCCTTGTCGGCCCCGGTGGTAACGCCGGATGGCCAGCAGCTTGGGTCGGTAGTGGTGTTACGCGATATTACCCGTGAGGTTGAGTCTGAGAAGCTGAAGGACGATTTCATCACCAGCGTCTCACACGAACTCAGAACTCCTCTGACGGCCATCAAAGGTTACAACGAGTTACTGCGGATGACCGCGGCTGATAAACTGGACAAGCAGCAACTGCAATTCATTGAGACTATTGAAGCGAACGTGGCCGACTTGCTAAACCTGATCCAGGAAATGCTCGACTTGACCCAAATTGATGCGGGTGAGTTGGGCATAGACCAGGAGCCGGTCAATTTGTCTGAACTGGTTGAAACCAGAGCCGCAGGGTGGCGAGATCAAATGGCGGCGAAGGGGCTTTTGTTTGAAGTTAATTTAGCCGATGAACCGATTTGGATCGAAGGAGATTGGAATAGATTAGGGCGGGTGATCGATAATCTCCTTAGCAATGCCCACGCTTATACGTTGCCGGGGGGCAAGGTAGAGCTGTTCTTGAGCCAAGTGAATGGCCGGGCGCAGGTGGATATCATCGATACCGGGGTTGGCATTTCTGAAGCAGATCAGCGTTATCTCTTTAATCGATTTTTTAGGGCTATTCACGCCGAGAGTACTTACGAAATCAGTGGCGCCGGTCTGGGTTTGTATATCAGCAAAGCTATCATCAAGGCTCATCCTGGCGGCGACATCTGGGTGAAGACTAGCCCGAATCAAGGCAGCACATTCAGCTTTGCCTTACCTATCATTGAGTTTACGGATGAGAATGGGCTGGAGCACGAACCGGTGAGCCTGGAAAATTACAGCGAGAGCAAAGCCTAAATCGTAAATTCTGACCGTTCATCCCGAATCCTTTTTCGCCCAGCAGCGACTCCTTAACAGGTACAGGTAGACGTACCTACCCCGGTGAAGCCAAAGGGTAAATGACATTATGGCAGCAGAGCCGTTGCCCTCAAACCAGAACAATCACGAAAGCTACAACAATGAAAACGATGAGTGGCGCAAATTCCTCATTGCGCTGCTTTTTTTGTTATTCAGTTTTGGTTGTGTTTTTTGTTCCTCCCAAACGGCGCTGCTGGTCATCAATCGCGATCGCATCGAAGCCAGTATGCGCTCCGAATCGCGGGCAGATTATGGGCCTGACCCGGCAATTGCGCTGGCTCCGCTTGATGAGAAGATCGTGGCCGAGGCCGCTCAAGATGAAGCCATGCTGGCGTTGCGGCAAACGCCGATCAGCCAGGGTCTGGCTGTAGCTGTTTTGCCTAACCCGTTGCCCACTCCTTCCGCCACACTGATAGCGATATTGCCAACAGCTACTCCAACCCCCACCCCCACACCTGTTCCACCTGAAGTGATTAGCTCCCCTCCGCCTACACTAATAGTTCCTTCCACCGCAACCGTTGCCCCGCCACCAGCCTCCCCACCAGCTACGGTGGTACCGCCGCTCCCAACTGATATTCTACCCTCACCAACATCAGCGCCAACGCCGCTGCCGCCGACCGTGCCCCCACCAACTGTTCCGCCGCCAACTTCACCGCCGCCCACCTCGCCGCCGCCCACCTCACCCCCCCCTCCGACCTCCGTCCCGGAGAGACTGTTCTTTACCGCGGCGAACTATCGTGTAACCGAAGGGGCTGGCGGCGCTACGATTACGGTGGTTTTAAACCACGCTTCCCTCCGGACCATCACGGTTAATTATGCCTCAAGCAATGTTAGCGCAGTTGCCGGTCAGGATTATGTCGCAACCAGTGGGGTATTGATTTTTGCGCCCGGGCAGCTTAGTCAGAGTTTTCAGGTGCCAATCATCGATGATAATTTGACCAATGAGCCGGATGAGCAACTGCGGCTTACCCTGAGCAATCCAATCAACGCCGAGCTGGGCACACCTAACCCGGCCACATTGACTATCGAGGACAATGATGGCCAGCCGGCGGTTCGGTTCAGCGCCGCCGGCTACACCGCCGCCGAGGGTGACGGGTCGGCGACGATCACGGTTCAACTGAGTGCCCCGTCGGCGGTGGCGGTGACGGTAGCTTACAATTCCGCAGACATCACGGCAACGGCCGGGCGCGACTACACGGCGGTGAACAGCGTGCTTACCATTCCGGCTGAGCAGTTGACGGCTACTTTTGCCGTGCCGATTATTGACGACAATCTGGCCAATGAGCCCAATGAGAATGTGGAGCTGACCCTGAGCAGCCCCACCAATGCTATGCTAGGGACACCTGCCTCGGCCACCTTGACCATCATCGACAATGACCCCCTGCCTGAAGTTCGGTTCAGTTCAGACACTTTCAGTGTGGGTGAGGGTGATGGACAGGCCACGATTACTGTCGAGTTGAGCGCGCCGTCCGCGGTTGCCGTGACGGTAGTCTACATTTCAGTCGATGGAACGGCCACGGCCGGGGCTGACTATACCGCCGTGAGCGATGTCCTCACTATTCCACCGGAGCAATTGAGCGCCGTCTTTGTTGTGCCGATCCTTGAGGATATTTTGGCCAATGAAGGCAATGAGGATTTGGAGCTTGCCCTGAGCAATCCCATCAATGCGGCCCTGGGAGCGCCCAATCCAGCTACCTTGATTATCACCGATAATGATCCCCTGCCCGAAGTTCGTTTCAGTTCTGACGCTTACAGTGTGGGCGAGGGTGACGGCCAGGCGACGATTACCGTCGAGTTGAGCGCCCCCTCGGCGGTGGATGTCACGGTGGAATATGCCGCCACTGATGGAACGGCCACAGCCGGATCTGACTATATTGAGGTAAGCGGTACCTTGACCATTCCGGCGGAGCAGTTGAGCGCCACATTTGACGTGACAATCTTGGACGACAATCTGGCCAACGAGGGGGCTGAGACGGTGGCGCTCACCCTGAGCAATCCCATTAGCGCAACGCTGGGAACGCCCAATCCGGCCACGCTGACCATTACCGACAATGACCCGCTGCCTGAGGTCCAGTTTGAACAGAGCGATTTCAACGTGGCCGAAGATGGCGGGCCGGCGGTGATCACCGTCAACTTGACTGCCCCTTCAGCGGTGACGGTGACGGTCGATTATGCCTCCAACAATGTGACGGCCATAGCCGGGGCCGATTATGAGGCGGTAATTGATACGCTGACGTTCCCGCCCACCCAGACCAGCCAGACCTTCACTGTCACCATCTTCGACGATTCCCTTCCAGAAGCGGAGGAGTCGCTAACGTTGACCTTGAGCAATCCAACGGCCAATGCGGTACTGGGGGCCACCAATCCCGCCATCCTGACCATCAATGATGATGACCGGCCGCCCAATAATAACTGTAATCCCCTCTATCCTTCTGGGGAGCCGAATCTGGGACCACCGGATGGTGAATTTGCCAGGCTTGCCTGTGATGTTGGTATCATCATTGATTTGGGTACATCACCCATTAGTGTGACCGACCCGGCGGATACCGATTATGAGTTAATCTATTTTGAAGCCAGGGGTATAAGTGATACCGGCGTTCCTCTGACCCCGCCTGATATGATTTTTCTGGACCTGGTCACGATTGAGATAGCCGAAGACCCGGCCGGGCCATGGTATCCGGTCTTCATCTGGGGTGACAATATTGCTGACACCAACACTAACTTGATGCGGAGTAGCCCCACCTATCCTGATACTGGAGAGGCCTCCGATAACGCCATCATCCAAACGCCACCGCTAGTGGGGCCGCCTGGCCAGGAGTTCGGCGTTGCGATTGATGTGGATAATTCACCTACCGGCGGCCCTATTCCGGCCGGCAACTATCGATACATTCGTCTCTTCTCACCCCTGGCCGGGGAAAATGATGGGCCGGAGATCGATGCGCTCGAGGTGTTGCCTTAACTTAAGAATGTGACAAACTACAAACTGCGTCAACAAAAAGAGACGGTCCAGGTGAGACCGTCTCTTTTATTTACCAAAACGTCCTATAAGGCCCGGTAGGCAGTAGCGGCGATGTCACTCCGATTATCGGGGTTGGTGACGATGAGATTGTAGTCGCCGGGGTTCAGGGTGTTGGGAGAGATGATGGCCGTGAAGTTGGTATCGGTCCGGATTTCACCCAGATCCAATTCAAGCCGTACTGAACTGCTGACTGATTGCAATTCGACCTTAAATCCAGATTGATTCGGTCTGAAATTACGCCCCTCCACTGTAAGGATAATTTCCTCGGTGGTCAGGCCGGAGGTGGGGGTGAAGCGAATGATGTCGGGTGGCGGGGCCGGGGTATCGGTGGGGGGGGGTTGGGGGGGGGGGGGCCGGGCCAATGGTATAGGCCGAGGCGCGGACAGCCTGCCGCCCGTGCGGATTGGTCACCACCAACGAGTAACTCCCCTCAGGCAGGCCAGCCGGTACAATGGCGTTGAAGCTGGTGCTTGAATAGGCGTCACCCAGTTGCAGTTCGACATTGGGTACCGGCCCCCTGAGTTCAACCCTAAACTCAAGGGTGTTGGGTTGAAAATTCCGGCCCAACACGGTAATAACAACTTCCCCATCGGCGGTTTCGCGGTCGACTCGATTGGGCGTAACGCTGTCAATTTGGGGTAGGGTAGGGGTGGCCGTGCGGGTAGGGGTTGGCGGGCGAGTGCCGGTTGGACTGGGCGTGTAGGTGACGGTAGGCGTGGGTGGGGTTGCCGGCAGAAAAAGCGCTTGCCCCACCCTCAGGTTAAATGCGCTCAAGCAATTCACTTGCTGCAATTCAAACACACTCACGCCGGTTCTGGCTGCCAGATTATCCAGCGTGTCGCCCGGTTGAACCGCATAGCTGACCCAACTGGGGGGCGGCTGGCAGGCCCCACCTGTGGCCGG
>CAYZHI010000068.1:0-11763 GCA_964477335.1 uncultured Caldilineaceae bacterium
TACCAGGCGTTTGCTGCCTAGCTTGACAAGATTCGCCGCCCACCCCTGGCGCCAAAAACGAAAACAGCCTCAGCAATGAGGCTGTTATAACTGGGGAATGACGCTGCCGGCTGGTCAATCAATTAGAGGATGGTTTGTTCGGCCCAGCGTTTCTCGGTTTTTTTGTTCTTGGCCAGAATAAATTCTTTGTGTTTGATCAAAACCTCTTTAACGGTTTGTACTAGATCGCCTGGATTGAACGGTTTGCCCACGAAGGCAGCCACATCCTGTTCAGACAGGGACAATTGCAGCATCCGCTGCTGGTTGATGTTGCTGGCCCGAGCCGACACAATGATCACCGGAACCTGGCCCATCGCCGGATGACGCCGGACACGGCGCAATAATTCCAGCCCGTCAAGGTCGGGCATCATCACGTCCAGCAGAAGTAGGTCAGGCTTTGCTTGCAACACCAGAGCTAAACCTTCTTCCGCTTTGGTGGTGCGAATCACCCTGAACCCGGCCTGTTCCAACGACAGGCGGATTAAATTTAAGATTTCCTGCTCATCATCGATGACCAGGATTTTCAACTCATCAGGCCACAAATTTTGGCACATAGACTTTTGTTAAAGGGTGAATTGGTTTTGCTCAGCCTTGTCTACTATTGAAGTCCCGGCCAGAGCAAAAAAGATACGGTTTTCCTTTACACTTTTAAGAATAACATAAATCTGCCAAGTTGACAATCTACTTTCGCCGCCATAGCCGCCGTGTGGTATACTCATCCCCCACCATAATCACCATGGGGAGACCGTTTATGTTACTTGGAGCACACCTGTCGGTCGCCGGCGGCGTTGACACTGCTTTTGAGCGAGCGGAAAAGTTAAACTGTACCTCGTTTCAAATCTTCACCAAATCAAACCGGCAATGGCAGGCCAAACCCCTCGATCCGGCCGAGATTGACCGCTATCACCAGCGCCAGCAGGAGAGCGGCATCGAACCGGTAATCTGCCACGCCAGCTATCTGATCAACCTGGGCGCTGCGGATGAAACCGTTTGGGATAAGTCGGTTAAGGCCCTCATCATCGAATTGGAGCGGTGCGAGCAACTCAATATCCCTTATCTGGTCCTCCATCCGGGCGCGCATATGGGTCAGGGTATCGCAACCGGCATCGCCCGAGTAGTCCAGGCCCTCGATCTGGTGCACGACCGCCTGCCCGATTATCGAGTCAAGGTTGCCCTGGAAATTACCGCCGGGCAGGGTACTACCCTCGGCTCTACCTTCGACGAAGTGGCTCAAATGCTGGCTGCCTGCCGCGATAGCCAACGGTTGGCCGTCTGTTTCGATACCTGCCACGCCTTGACCGCCGGTTACGAATTCCGAACCCCGGCCAGCTACGCGCAGATGATCGCTGAGTTTGACCGGATCATCGGTTTGGATCGGCTCAAGGTCATTCATTTCAATGACTCTGAGAAGGATTTGGGCAGCCACGTTGACCGCCACGCCCATATCGGTGAGGGCTGTATCGGCCTTGAACCGTTTGGCTATTTTTTAAACGACGCCCGCTTCAAAGAAGTTCCCTTCCTGCTAGAAACGCCTAAAGATGATGATCCAGGGGATGACATCCGCAACCTGGCGAAGTTAAGAGATCTAATAAAATGATGAACGATGAATCTCATTACTGATCGTTGCACCGGCTGCGGCTATTGCGTGCTGGTTTGCCCCTACGATGCTTTGACCAGCACCGGCTGGGCCGAGCTGATTCCGGCCAACTGCACCAACTGTAATCTGTGCGTTTACGCCTGTCCCAACGATTGTTTTGTGCCGGCTCCGGCAACCCCGCTCAAACCGTACCGGCCCCGCGTTAGAGCCAAATATGACGCGGTAATCATCGGCAGTGGCCTGGGGGGACTGCTGACCGGCGCGGCCCTGGCCCGGGCGGGCCGGACGGTGGCTGTTTTTGAGCAGCTCGGCTTTCCCGGCGGTCGCTATACCGAGCTTGACTTCAAAGGCGCGGCCGTCTCTACCGGGGCCTGGACCAACCTGGGGCCGCACAGCCACATCGACCATTTGCTGACCGATTTAGGCATTAAACTGGCGTACGTGTCACTGGCCCAGGTTGGCCTGACCGAGCAGTATGCCATCCGTTTCCCGGATGGTCGCCATTACGCCGGCCTGATCGAACTGCTCACCCCAGCGGCCCGGAAAGCCTGGCTCAAGGCGTTGACGACCGGGCGGAAGTTGGCGGCACAATCCATTGGTTCGGGAGTAGCCGGCGATTCGCCAGTGGTAGCTGCTCTCGACGCCATCTCGACGGTCGATTACATGGCCCAATTCAGCGCTGACCCCGACCTGTTGGCTGCCGTTGAAGCCATTGCGGCTACGGCTTCCGGTCTCCCGGCGGCAAAATTGCCGGCCAGCGAGTACATCCAGATAACGCTTGACGGGCAAGCGGCCGGCCGGGAATTTGCCATGCCGGTGGGCGGAGTCCGGGCGATCATCAGGGCTTTAACGAAAGCGTTGCGCCAGGCCGGCGGCGACCTGTGGTTACGTTCGCCGGTGGCGCAAATTCTGGTCGAAAACAATACTGCCTGTGGCGTTAAGCTGGCCGACGGGCGCATCGTCAGCAGCCGGAGCGTCATTCACAACGGCGGGCCGGCTGGCTTGGTCAGGCTGGTTGGGGCGGATCATCTGCCTGCCGACTATCTGGCCAGGTTGACGGCCCTGCAGGGCGTGGAGTGCGCGGCCATCTTTGGCGCTACTCGTGAACCGCTCTTCACCGAAGCGCCCATCATCATCACGCCGGGTTGTCGCCGGGTGGTTGGCATCTTCGCGCCGACACTGCTCGATCCCACCCTATCCAGGAGCGGCCTCCATCTCTTCGACGCTTTCTTTCCTCTTCACCAGGCTAATCGAACTGGCGAGTTGGCCCTGGCTTTGGCCGACCTGCGCGACCTGTTCCCCAATTTTGATGGAATTGTCGAGTGGACGGTCCCTATGTTCTTCACCGGCGCCTGGCCCGGTACCGAATCCGGCCAGACTTTTGGCCAAATCGGGGTACAGCGGCTTGAGCCGGTCACGCCGGTTCGGAACTGTTATCTGGTGGGCATGGATGGTCAGGGTTCCGGCGTGGCCGGTGATTTGATCCCGCTCGGCGTGCGGCGGCTGCTGGACCATCTGGGGGTTGCCCTCTCTGGGCCGGCTTGAAAAATTTGTCGATCCAATTGTGTTGGTCTATGCTTATTATCGAACATTGACCTTTAGCAGAACACGCCATACGCAACCCGGTATGTATTGCGTGTTGCGAGTTCCGTGTTAAGTTTAGTCACTTGCCTGCGTTCGAAAAGCCTCTTTCAAGTTAGGAGAACTATCAATGAAAATCCGGGTTTTGACCGCCGCCGATGTTCGCCATGCCCTGCCTATGCGCCAGGCGATTGAAGTGATGCGGAGCGCCTATGGCCAGCTTTCCGCTAATCAGGCCGATATGCCGCTGCGCACCCGCCTGGAAACCGATCAAGGGCTGATGCTGTTGATGCCGGCCTTTCTGCGCCAAAGCCGCGAGGTTGCCTTCAAAATGGTTTCGATTTGGGGCAACAACCCTAACCGGGGCCTGCCGGCGATCATCGCCCTGGCCATTGTGCTCGATCCCGATACCGGCCAGCCGCTGGCCCTGATCAACGGCGAGACCCTCACGGCCATCCGTACCGGTGCCGGCGGCGGCCTGGCCACTGAATTGCTGGCCCGCAAAGACGCCAGCACGGTGGCTGTATTTGGCTCCGGGGTGCAGGCCCGGGCCCAGCTTGAAGCGGCCTGCGTGGTCCGGATGGTCAAACAGGTGCGGATTTTTGGCGTCATGCCGGACTCGGTGGCGACCTTTGCGGAGGAGATCCGTCGCTGGCCTGAGGCTCCCCAGGTGATCGAGGCCAAAACGCCGCAAGAGGCGGTGACCGGAGCCGATATTATTATCACCGCGACCACCTCGACCAAACCGGTTTTTGATGGACACGACCTGTCGCCGGGGGCGCACATTACCGCCATTGGGGCCTATTCGCCTCAGATGCAGGAAATCGATGAGGTCGCCGTCCAGCGCGCCGACAAAATTGTGGTCGACTCGCTGGTAGCTTGCCTGGCCGAAGCCGGCGACCTGCTCATCCCCATCGAGAAACATCTCATCAGCAGAGTGGATATCTACGGTGAGATTGGCCAGATCGTCAACGGTGAAAAGCCGGGGCGAGAGTCGCCGGAGGAAATTACTCTGTTTGAGTCGGTGGGGGTGGCGGTGCAGGATGCTGCTGCTGCCAGTCACATCTTGCGGTCGGCCGAGAAGTTGGGGTTGGGCACGTTGGTAGATTTGTAGGGACCCCCATTTGATTTCCAGATTATCTCCAAAATCCTATTGAGGCACGAGGCAACATGTTACCCAAAACAGCAGACGTTGTCATTATTGGCGGTGGGGTGATGGGCGCCAGCAGCGCTTATCATTTGGCCGAGCGGGGCGGAGTCAGCGTCGCCTTGCTGGAAAAAGAAGAGCAGTTTGGCCAGGGTTCTACCGGCCTGTGCGCCGGCGGTATCCGCCACCAATTCTCCACCGAGGTCAATATTCGTCTATCGCTGGAAAGTATCCCCATGATGGAGCGCTTTCCCGAAGAGATTGGGCAGGAAATTGGCCTCAATCTGGTCGGCTACCTGTTTGTTCTGGATAATGAGCAGGATATGGCCCAGTTCCGGCGGAATGTGGCCCTCCAAAACAGCCTGGGCGTCGGTTCGCGGGTGTTGTCGGTGGATGAGATCCAGCAGCGCGTGCCCCTGCTCAACCTCGACGGCGTTGTCGGCGGCACCTTCTATGAGCGCGACGGCCTGGCCGACCCGAACAGTATTGTACAGGGCTACATCAACAAAGCCCGCCAGTTGGGCCGGCAGCCGGGCGCGGCCCCGCTCCATCTGTTGAATAATGTCGCTGTTACCGGTGTGCGGCTGGCCCACGGCAAAGTGCAGGGTGTCGTGACCACGCAAGGCGAGATTGCCACCGGGACCATCGTCATCACCGCCGGGGCCTGGTCGAGCCAGTTTGGGGCGATGCTGGGCGTCGATATCCCGATCAAGCCGGTCCGCCGCCAGATTGCCGTGACCACCCCCATCCCGGAGCTGCCGCCCGACTTTCCCTTTGTGCTCTTCTTCGGCCAGTCGCTCTACTTTCACCTGGAAAGCGGCCAGAGCATCCTGACCGGCATGTCCAACCCCAATGAGCCGCCCAGCTTCAGCCTGGCTGTGGACCCTGCCTGGACCGAAACCCACCTGCTGGCGGCGATGGAGCGCTTCCCGCTGCTGGAAAAAGCCGGGTTGCTGAGCGAGTGGGCCGGTCCGTATGAAGTTACGCCCGACGAGCAGGCTATCCTGGGCAAGCTGCCCGGCGTCGAAGGGGTGGTGATTGCCGCCGGCTTTAGCGGCCACGGTTTTATGCACGGACCGATTGTGGGCAAGTTGATGGCTGAGGAAATTCTGGATGGCCGGGCGCACACTGTCAACATCGATGACCTGCGCTACGAGCGCTTTGCCCTAGGTAAAGAGGTGGCCGAGTATAATGTCGTCTGATCGTGACGCGTGAAACGTGAAAAGTAGTTTTATCACCCATCACCTTTTACGTTTTTCGGCTTTTGAGGTTATACGCGGCGATGATCCGGCGCGTTTCCGGCGCACAAACCGCGTTGCAGGTGATCAGGTGAATTGCCTCGATTCGTAGCTCTTTTTGGCAAACGTGCGCCATCTCCTCAACCGTTTGCAGGAATTTTGGGGAGGGCCGCCGAACGTAGCGGCACACCGTCACATTGCCAAAAAAAACCTGGTCGGATAGATAGCGTTTATCATCGGGCAGGCCGATCTGATTCAGCCCAGTATCCAGAGCCTGGATCAGCTTTTTGAGCTGCTCGTCGGCGTAGGCGACGAGGGCCAGGCTGGTGCTAAAGGGGACTAGTTCCTCAAATGAGACCGAAAATGAGGGCTGCTGAGGTATCAAGCAGTCAAACAACTCAGCCGCTTTGCTGACGTCGGCTGGGCTGAACCGGGGTGGGTGGTGCACCGTTCTGATATTTTTGACGGTCAGGTGCAGCGATTCAGGCGGGTAGTAATAATGCTCCGGCTCGATGGCTTGCAGCGGCGCGATGATTGCCCGGCGGATTTCCTGGCCCAGCCCGGCCGGTACAAAAACTACCGCAGTTAGCGCCTGGGCCAGGTCGTGGCGATAATCACGTAGCATTGGCACCACCGAAGCCCGGCCATCGACTCCCCCCGCCCCGATCCTCAACTGGTCCACCAGTCGTTTCTGCAACTCCCGGTAATCAGCCATTGGCAAAATTGGGGGCAAAATCGGCCAGAAAGTGGGCCGGAATGGTGATGGGGCGGCCGGTCTTCAAATCGACCCAGACGTAAACGGTCTGGACTCGCGCGGCCAGTTCGCCGTCGCTGAGCCGCCGGATCACGTAATGGCGGATGCCGCTGGTCCGTTTGAAATTCGACACCCAGGTAGCCAACTCCAGTTCATCGTCCAGCAGGGCCGGCTGCCGGTACTGAATTTGCTGGCGGCGGACGATGATGCCAAAACCCTCATTGACCATGCGTGTCAGCGGCCAGCCGTGCGCCGCGGCCACTTGAAATCCGCAATCCTCCACGTAAGCCAGATAGACTGCATTGTTGACGTGTCCGGCCGGGCCGATATCCTGCCAGGTGACCCGCCGTTGCATAGTGAAGACGCCCGGCGGGGGTGGCGGGGCCGGGGGAAACTTGGCCCGCGGTGGAGTCGACCCTGGCAGCCCCTCTGGGAAGAATGTGGCAATCAGTTCCGGCGGAATGGTCGCTGGCCGGCCGGTCGAGCGTTGCAGGTAGACCCAATCGGTGTGAGCTTTGGCCACCAGCTCATCCTGCCGGTAGAATTCGTAGACTCGCCGCGAGGTGACCCGCTCAAAGTCGACCACCCAGGTTTTGACCTCCACCGAGTCGCCGTAGCGCAGCGGCTGCAAATATTCGATGTCGGTGGCCCGCACCAGCCATTGCCGGTCAAGCTCGGCATAGCGAGCCGGGCTGTAGCCGGCGGCGGTCGAGGCGTCGAAGGCGGTTTCTTGCATATAACGCAAGTAAGTGGCGTTGTTGACGTGGCCGTAGGCGTCGCATTCGTAGTAGCGCACCCGAAACGTGCGGCTGTGGGTCAGTGGCATAACCATTACCTTTCCTGCCATTTGGATATCATCACTACCATTGATCGGCCCCGGACGTGATAGGCAATAGTTGGCTCCAGCTCGACTTCCTGGCCGGGGGGATAAATGTCGTGGGGCGAGGGTCGCGCCGTATCCAGGGCCAGATGCCAGCGCCCGGCGTGTGGCGCCGGAGGCAGGTAGTAAAGGCGGGCTACCTCGTCGGCGTTGAACATCATCAGCACATCCACGTCATCCACTTCGGCCCCGGTCTCTTCTTTGGCCCCATCCAGGGTGCACATCAACCATTTATCGGTCGGGTCCCAGTCAGCGTCGGCCCCGCTTGGGCCGTACCAGTGGACATCCTTGAACTGGTCGTGGTCAAAATCGCGACCGGCAAAAAATGTGGTGCGCCGGAAGACGGGGTGGAGCTGGCGCCAAGCGATCACCAGCCTGGTGAAGCGATGAATATCGGCATATTTGTTCAGCAAACTCCAGTCGTACCAGGAAATCTCGTTGTGCTGGCAGTAGGCGTTATTGTTGCCCTGCTGGCTGCGTCGGAATTCGTCACCGCCGTTGAGCATCGGTGTGCCTTGCGACAGCATTAGCGTGGCCAGGAAATTCTTCACCTGGCGGCTGCGGATGGCCTCGATTTTGGGATCGTCGGTCGGCCCTTCCAGGCCATAATTGTAGCTGAGGTTGTGGCTGTGACCATCCTGATTATTTTCGCCGTTGGCCTCGTTATGTTTACGGTTGTAACTGACGAGGTCATTCAGGGTGAAGCCATCGTGGGCGGCCACAAAGTTGATGCTGTGGTTTGGCCGGCGGCCGCTGGGATAGTACAGGTCGGCGCTGCCGGCCAGCCGGGTGGCCAGCACGCCGGTCAAACCGGGGTCGCCGCGCCAAAATTGGCGGATGTCATCCCGGAAGCGGTCGTTCCACTCGGCCCAGCGCCCGCCAGGATAGCGACCTACCTGATAACCGGCCACGTCCCACGGCTCGGCGATGATCTTGGCCTGGCGCAGCAGCGGGTCTTCAGCAATACGGATGGGCAGCGGCGCGCTGCCGGAGATATGGCCCCACGGATCGCGGCTGAGGATCGTGGCCAGATCAAAGCGAAAGCCGTCAACATGCATCTCTTGCACCCAGTAACGCAGACAGTCGATAATGAAATCCTGGACCACCGGGTGATTACAGTTGAGCGTATTGCCCACGCCGGAGAAGTTTTTGTAGTAGCGGGGGTTGTCCTCGAGCATGTAGTAGATACTGTTATCAATGCCCCTGAAACAAAGCGTCGGCCCCAGATGATTGCCCTCGACGGTGTGGTTGAAGACCACATCCAGGATGATCTCCAACCCGGCCTGGTGTAGCGCCCGCACCATCTCCTTGAAGGCAATCACCTGCTGGCCCCGGTCGGCGCCGCGGTGGCTGTAATGGCCCTTAGGGGCAAAAAAGCCCAGCGTGTTGTAGCCCCAGTAATTGCGCAACCGCTCTCCGCTTTGGGGATTGAAGCGGGTAAATTCCCACTCGTTGAAAATATGAACCGGTAATAGCTCGATGGCGGTGACGCCCAGCTCTAGAAAATAGGGGATTTTCTCAACCACGCCCATATAGGTGCCGGGAAAGTCGACGCCCGAGCTGGGATGGTAGGTCAGGCTGCGGACGTGGGTCTCGTAGATAATGGTCTCGTTGAGAGGGCGGTTGAGCGGCCGGTCGCCTTGCCAATCAAAACCGTCGTGACCATAAACCATACATTTTGGCGTTTCGGCCAGGTTGGTGGTGGTCGAAAAGGATAAATCGCCATCGGGCGAGCCGGGGATGTAACCAAAAGCCCGGCTGAAATCCCATTTGAAGGCTCCCGATAAGGCGCGGGCGTAGGGATCGAGCAGCGGTTTGTAGCGATTGAAGCGGTGTCCCTGGTCTGGTTGGTAAGGCCCGTCGATGCGGTAGAGGTAGAGTTGGCCGTGTCCCACTCCGCTTAGATGGACATGCCAGATGTCGCCGGAGCGATGGTCGGACGGCTTCAGCTCAAATTCATGGCTGGGACGGCCATCGCTGGCGTGATCGAACAGCAGCAACCAGACGCGCGTGGCGTGGCGGCTGAAAATGGCAAAGTTGACGCCGCTACCGTCGGCGTCGACGCTAGTACCCAGGGGCAGGGGCCGGCCCGGCGAAAGTTGAATCAGGTTCTTGATGGTTGATCCTCATCTCTTTGCTGAGAGAGATTATAACCAAAAGTATGAATTGAGGCTACTTACCTGTACTGGCAAGCTCGGCTAACGGTCTGAACCGGCTACCATCAGCGGCTACTGCTCCCCCCTGATCACCCGTTCCGGGGCGGTGTAGACGCGGAAACTGTTGCCACGGGCGTAACTGATCACGGTGATATTCCAGGCCTGGCCCAGATCGACCGACAGGCTGGTGGGCGAGGTCCGGGAGATGATAATGGGCACGCGCATCTTGGCCGCCTTATTCAGCATTTCCGAGCTGATTCGCCCGGAGGCCAACAAAATTCGGCCTTCGGTGGGCAGGCCTTGTTTGAGGGCCTGGCCCCACAGCCGGTCGATGGTGTTGTGCCGGCCTACATCCTGAGCCACCAACAATAGTTCCTGCCCATCGCTCAGCGCGGAGGTATGGACGCCCCGCGCTTCCTGGTACAATTCGGCGGCCAGATGCAACTTCTTCATCAGGCCGAAAACCTGTTCCGGTTTGATGGTCGTATTGGTGTTCAGAGCGGGATGGCGTTGGCTGAGGTCGTCGAAGGTGACCCCGCCGCCGCAGCCTGAGGTGATGATCGGGCGAGTTGGCAAGCTGAATTCGCCGTTTTTTAGCCAGATATCCACACAATGGCTGGCTGAGATGGTCAACAGCTCGATGTCGGCCAGGCTCTGAATGATGCCTTCGGAGCGGAGGAAGCCCAGCGCCAGTTCGTCCAACTGGTGGGGCGTACACATAAATTTGGCCAACTCCTGGCCGTTCACAAAAATGCAGGCCAGGATTTCTTCAATGATCGCGCCCTCGACAAATTCACTCGCGTGACCGCTTTGGAGCACATAGTTTATGGGTCGAATCCCTGCTTTCTTGTTCGTCATATCTGCTCCGGGTATAATCTCTACGCTTGCAATCTGACAAAATTTATAACCGTTCCACCTGAAATTTGCGACCGCTGACGGCTGACCGCCGATGGCCACCGGTTGTACGCCGATGATTTTTTCGGCGGTCTGTGGTCCGCGGTCGGCGGTCAGGTCCAAAGATTTATGACAGACTCACGTCAATCCAGTCCATCGAACTCAGTTGCCACCCCCTTGCGGGTCATCTTGCTGCTCAAAAGCAGCACCTACCGGGCCGGACCTTTCCTCAAAGCGGCCGAGCGGCTGGGCCTCGAGGTCATCAAAGGGCTCGACATTGACCCTAAGCTGGCCGAGCAGTGGCGGGTCAGCCTGCCCCTCCAGTTCGACCAGCCGGAACGGGCCGCGGCGACGATTGTCGATTTTGCCCGAAAAACCCCGGTCCAGGCCATCCTGGCCGTTGACGACAGCGCCACGGTTATTGCCGCGCTGGCCAGCGAAACACTGGGTTTGCCCCACAATTCTGGCGAGGCGGCTCTGGCAGCTCGTAATAAACACCGTATGCGCCAACTATTGGTCGCGGCCGGGGTTCCTTCACCCCCTTTCCGCCTGTATGATCTAGCTGACGACCCGCATCAGGCCAGCCGCGAGGTGACCTATCCCTGTGTGGTCAAACCGCTGCTGCTGTCGGGTAGTCGCGGCGTTATCCGGGCCAACGATCCGGCCGAATTCAAGGCGGCCTTTGAACGCCTGGGGCGGATGCTGCGCCAGTTCGTGCCGGCGCCGGGGTCAACCAACATCCTGGTCGAAAATTTTATCCCCGGCCTTGAAGTTGCTCTGGAAGGGCTGCTCGATCACGGTCGGCTTCAAGTGCTGGCTCTATTCGACAAGCCGGACCCACTCGACGGCCCTTTCTTTGAGGAGACCATTTATGTGACCCCCTCGCGCCTGCCAGAATCAACTCAAGCGGCGATTGCCGCCTGCGCCGCCCAGGCCACGGCCGCCCTGGGTTTGCGCCATGGTCCCGTTCACGCCGAACTGCGGGTCAATGAAAGCGGCCCGTGGATCATCGAAGTGGCCGGCCGCTCGATCGGCGGCTTGTGCTCCCAGACCCTGCGATTTGGTCCTGATATTTCATTGGAAGAGTTGATTTTGCAGCAAGCAGTCGGACTGAAAATCGACTCGGTTCAGAGGCAAGGGCAAGCCCGCGGCGTGATGATGATTCCCATCCCGGCGGCGGGCATCCTCAAGGCAATCAACGGGATCGAGGCGGCTGAAGCCGTGCCCGGGATTGACTCGGTTGAAATTACGGCCCAACTCAACCAGCCGCTCACGCCGTTACCGGAAGGGGAAAGTTATCTTGGTTTCATTTTTGCCACCGGTGAGCAGCCGGTCGCCGTAGAAGCAGCTCTTCGGGAGGCGCATGGGCAACTCCAGTTTGAGCTGGCGCCCTTGTTACCGCTCTTTTAGACAAACTATTTTGGCTCTTTGGGAATTTTCGTGGGTACCACAAGATATAGTGGTGTAGCTTGATAGC
>CAYZHI010000069.1:0-11726 GCA_964477335.1 uncultured Caldilineaceae bacterium
CCACGATATCTACAGTATCGAGGATTTGGCCCAATTGATCTACGATTTGAAGCAGATCAACCCGGCTGCCGACGTATCGGTCAAGCTGGTGACCGAGGCCGGGGTGGGCACGGTTGCCGCCGGGGTGGTCAAAGGCGGGGCCGACGTGGTCCATATTGCCGGGCACGCCGGCGGCACCGGCGCGGCGGCCTGGAGCAGCATCAAACATACCGGGTTGCCCTGGGAAATTGGCCTGGCTGAAACCCACCAGACCCTGCAACTCAATAATTTGCGGGAGCGAGTGCGGGTGCGGGTTGACGGCGGCCTGCAAACCGGCCGCGATATTGTGATGGCGGCCATTCTGGGCGCCGACGAGTTCAGCTTTGGCACGTCGGCGCTGGTGGCGGAGGGCTGTTTGATGGCCCGGGCCTGCCACAACAACACCTGCCCGGCCGGCGTGGCAACGCAAGACCCCAAGCTGCGAGCCAAATTTGCCGGAACGCCGGAGCAGGTGATGGCTTATCTGCATTACGTGGCCCAGGAGGTCCGCGAAATCCTGGCCCGATTGGGCTTTCATCGCCTGGCCGATATCATCGGGCGCACCGAGCTACTGGCGCAGGCGCGCACGGGTGGGGCTGTTTTTGATACCCTTGACTTGAGCCTGTTACTGGTCAAGGCGTCGCCGCTGCACGGGCAGCCGGCCGGTTATAACAATGGCCGCGGTTCGGTCAACGGCAATGGTAAAGGTCCGTTAGCCCACCGGCCCAGCCTGATCGAGATCGGTGAGCTGAACCAGGAGCTCGTGTCGGCGGCCCGATTTACCCTGGAAGGGGGTGAACCGCTGGACCTGACCCTGTCGATCAACAACACCGATCGCACCGTGGGGGCGACCCTGGCCGGGGCCATTGCCCGGCGTTACGGCGACCGGGGTCTGCCTGATGGCGCGATCAACCTGACCTTTCACGGCAGCGCCGGACAGAGCTTTGGGGCCTTCAACATCGCCGGGGTCAATTTGACCTTGATCGGCGAGGCTAACGATTACGTGGGCAAAGGCATGGCCGGCGGGCAGATTGTGGTCCGCTCGCCGTTGAAGTCACGGCTGGTAGCCGGCGAGAATGTGATCATGGGCAATACGGTGCTGTACGGCGCGACCGGCGGCAGCCTGTACGTGGCCGGCCGGGCCGGCGAGCGCTTTGCCGTGCGCAACAGCGGGGCCACGGCCGTAGTGGAGGGGATCGGCGATCACGGCTGCGAATATATGACCGGCGGGGTGGTGGTAGTGCTGGGCAAAACCGGCTACAATTTTGGGGCCGGCATGAGCGGCGGGCTGGCCTTTGTGCTCGATGAGGGGCGCCACCTGCCCCAGCGGCTCAACCCCGATATGGTCCAGTTGGTGCGGGTGACCACGCCGGCGGATGTAGAGTTGCTGCGCCACCTGATCGTGCGCCACGTCCGCCTGACCGGCAGCGCCCGCGGCCAGGCCGTGTTGGATAACTGGTCCACCCAATTGGGGTTGTTCTGGAAGATCGCGCCCCAGGGCACGGTCGGCTCGACCGGGGTGCGGCAAGAGGTCGTAGTCGCCCTGCCGACGCTGCGGTTGAGCCGCCACGTGGTGGGTTAACCTACTCCTTCAAAATCACCGGCAGGTAGATCAGCATAACCGGATCGCCAAGGTAACGCAGCACGGCAATGGCATTATTGGTGGCCTCAACGGTGTAACCCGCCACTACGATTTTGCCATCCAGTTGCAGAACCAGGGCCTGAGGGTAAATGTCAAGAGCGTTGGTAACTGCGCATAGGCGCACCTCATTTGGATGATGGTGTTTTGATTATACGTCCGCATCAAGTTGAGAAAAAATTCACGGCTAATATCTGGGTCGTCAAGAATTCTGGGTGAGTGAAGCTAAATAGCCGAGGCTCAACAGTTAGAAGGGATTGATCTTAACGGCTATGTCTGTCGCCAGATCGACGACGCTGATTTCAATGGCCCCATCGGCCGAGGCGACGACAGTTTCAGCGGCGATGATTTGCCGGGCCGGATCGGGTTGGTAGGTGTCCCACCATTCCAGCCGGTAGCTCTGGCCAGGTTGAAAACCGGTCACCGTCACCAGGCCCGCCGCGGGTGGAATGGACTCCCCATCCAGCACCTTTTTCCAGGTGTGATTGATGTTTTGCAGCCAGAGGTGGCCGCGGCCGTTGACCAGATCTTTCTGGCCCCACACCCGGATGTCGGCGCTGGAGGAGATCGCCGCAGCGTCCTGGTAATGGCCGTTGTTGAGGGGGATATCTTGGATGAAGTTATAATAGGTGCGGAACATGGGCCGGTGGTCGTGCGAGTTTTGCCGGTAAATGTGCGCCTGGGTGGGCGCGCCGGTCCAGAGCAGCTCGATCAGGCCGCCGGAGTTGAGGCCGGCCCAGATGAAATTGTGCAGCCACAGGCCATCGGCAGCGTTTCGGGCGAAGGGGTCGCCCCGGTCGAAGAGGAAGCCGGTCTCGCCGCGGATGAGCGGCTTGCCGGCGCCGTTGGGCTGTTTAGCCCCGTGATGCAGGCTCAACTTTTCGGAAAAGAGGGCGGCGTCGTAGAAGTCGCTGGAGTCGTAAATGTAATCGAGCGGCTCAGTGTTGGACTCTTGGGCATAATGGTGGATGTCGGCGTAATCCACGTACGGATAATCCGGGCTGTTCCAGAACGACTCCGGAAAACTGTGCCAGAACGAGGTAGTCACCAGATGCAAATTGGGGTGAGGCGTAGACTGCCCGGCCGGAACAAAGGCGGTGCGGAAATATTTGCCCATCTCATCGGCCAGGATATAGTGGCGAGGGTCTTCGGGATCGCCTTCGTTGAGCAGCTCCCACGAGTGGATGTGGGGGGAGTAGCCCCAGCGGGCTTGCAGATAGCGCCACCAAGCTTCTTGCAACCAGCGAATTTTGGTTTTGCCCTCGCTTTCCCGGCCTTGACCAAAAAATAGCCTGGCCGGGTTGTTTTCCGGCAACGTGGTCGAGAGAGAACCATCCGGTTCAAAAATGTTTAAGGCGAAATCATTCTTTTCCAGCACCACCAGCTTGAAATAGAGACCGGCCTGTTCGGCCAACTCCAGCGCCTGGTCAAAGGCGAAGGAACCACGCTGGTCAAAATAGAGGTGGTGAGCCATCCAGGGCCGGTGGATAACGTTTGGCCCAAACTGGCCGTTGCCCAAATCCTCTTCCAACCAGACGTAGTCAACCAGAACATCGCCGCCAGTGGCATTTTCGATGGCCAGATAGAGCAAAGGCAGGAAGTTGCGGTTGCCGTTTCTGAAGCGCCCCTCCAAAATCTGCCAGCCTTCATTTTCAGGGTCGGGATAGTGAGTCCAGCGGTCGCTCTCACTATAGCTGGCGGCCAGCAACCGGCCGGCGTCGGGATGGTAACAGCGCAGCTCGTCGATGTCGCCCCACAACCAGTCTCCCATCTTAACGACAAAGCCATAGGGCCGGTCGGTCACTTTGGGCCCGGTCAGGTTGTGCTCGCGATAACGCACTCTGATCCGGTAGTCGGCGTCGGCTTTAACCGGCAGGCGAGGCGATTGCCAGCCCCAGACGGCGCAGGGGACTAAATCCCACTGGATGCCGTTGCGATATTCGGTTTCATCGTGCGAGAGCCACAGGAAAAGCTCGCTCTCCGGCCGGGCCAGGGGTGGGTCGACGCCGGGGGTCAGGTTGAAGGGTGGGGCGGCGTCGTAGCGCAGGCGGGCGTTGGGTTCCGCCGGCATCGGCGCGGCCCCAAAAGGAGACCAGGGACTCCAGGCCGAACCAAAGATGGAGAATTGCGACGGCAACCAGGTGCGGACCAGTTGCAGACCATTTTCGGCCATCGTTTGAAAGGTCTCCGGCTCCGCAGGCAACGCCAAATTGTAGCCCAGGGCCGGGAAGTAGGCGCCGTCTTCGAACTCAAAATAACGCGGGTCGTTCGGGCTGACCCTGAGGAAGCCTTTTTGGTCAGATGAGGTTACCGTAAAGTTGTAGTTGTCGGTTTCACTCTGGCCGGCGGCATCCTGGGCTACCAGTTTGAATTGCCAATCGCCGGCCTGGTGGGGGGTAAAACGAACCTGCCAGGCGAAGTTGGCTGTGGGGTAGAGCCAGGGCTGCCCATTTTCGGTTTCGTTCTCAAAATCCTGGTAGTAGAAGGCAGGCTGAATGAAGACGGTTTGCCAGTTGTCTGGGGTAAAGTGGGCATCAACGGTGATGCCGAGACCTGGTTCAACGCCGGGCGGCGGGGCCGGGTCATACGGCAGTTGCAGATTTCGGGCCAGCGTCTCCACCTGGAAGGTGAGCTCCAATTTCTGGTAACGAGGAATTTCACCATTGGGATAACTGTCGGCATTGGTGGTAATATCCCGGATAAAAGGACCATTTTGCAAGTGCGCCGGAAGCGTACTGGTAGGTTGGGGCGTAGGGGATGGTTGCGGCGTGGTGGTGGTCTGAACGGCAGCCGAGGTTGGGTTGGGGGGTGTGGCGCTCTGACTCGGTTGCAAAATAAACCAGTAACCCAGGGCTGCTCCCCCCAAGATGCCGGCCAGGATGCCCAGCAAAAATATGCGGGAACGTGACCTGCGACGGCGTCTGCGGCCGCTGTGAGAGTAGACATAACGATGTTGCCCAAAGTTGTCAGAGAGCAGACGGTACAGGATAAATGCTACGATTATGACAATAAACAGTCCAACTACCGCGATAGTCGTGATTAAGACAGAAGTCATGTGGTCTAGTTTCTACTTGCAAGGTGAATTAGTAATATTATAGTCTGATTTCGGGAAATGAGGAGATTCGACTAAACTTTTTGACATCGATAATAGACTGCAATGGAATAAGATAATGTTAGCCTTCTTCTCTACATTCTTGATTACGTTAGGGGTGGGCCAGATCATCTCCGCGGTCCAGGGCTGGCGAGCCGCCTCTTTGGTTGGGGCCAGTCGAGCGACCGGATTTGGGGTAGGGGCGCTGCTGATGGTTGGCGGGGCTTTGTTCTTGCCCCAGAACTGGACTGCGCTGGTCTGGACGCTGGTGACGGGACCGCTGGCGTTGGCGGTTCTGTTGGTGGGGGGGGCCTATATTGCTCCGCCGCCTCACCCCAACCGGCTTTTTGACCCGGTGCAGCCAACCCACGCCGGTTGCCGGGCGGTTCAAATTCCCGACGGTGACTATTTGATGCCTGGTTGGCTGCTACACCCTTTGCCGGAGCTAGCTCAGACAGGGACGGCGGTCTGCATTGTGCCGGGCGCGGGCGACCACAAAAGCTCCTTTAAATGGCGACTGGTGACGGCCTTGTTGGCCGAGGGGTTAACCGTGTTGACCATCGATCCGCCCGGTCACGGTGACTATCGCCAGCGGCCGCTGACTTACCCCGATTGTCTGTCGGCAGTTCCGGCGGCGATAGAGTTTTTGCGCCGGCAGCCGGGGGTCGAGCGGGTGGGCGTGGCCGGGATAAGTTTGGGTGGGGCGCTGGCCATTGGCAGCCTGGTTGAGCCTGCGGTGGCCGGAAAAGGAGCATGTAGTCAGGTGGAGGCTTTGGTTGTGCTGGAGACGCCGGTTAGCCTGAACTATAACCGCGCCCTGGTTTTCCGAGAATTATGGGCGGCCGGCCGCGCCCCGGTGCTGTCCCTGTTGCGGGAAATCAGTTTTCAACAGATCATCCAAAGTTGGCGCAGCGGCGGTTATCGCAGCCCGCACCGGACCGGGGAGTTGATTGAATTATTGAGTCCGGTCCAACACATCGCCCGAATTGAAAATATTCCCATTTTGTTGGTCTATAGCGACCGTGACCCAATTGCTCCTCCGGCGGCAGCCGTAGCCATGCGCCGGGCGGCGCCTCAGTCTGATCTCTTGACCTCCCAAACGGCCAGCCACGTTACCCTGACCTTGCAGCCCGAGATCAACGGATCCGTAGCCCGCTGGCTGCGCCAACATTTAACCAACCATCCATCCAGCCAACTAACCATCAATAATGAGTCGAACCGTCGGGCATAATCGCGCCCCGGAACTTGACATTCTCGAGGTTGGCGCCGTCTAAGGTAACATCTTTCAGGTTGGCGTTGCGTAAGTCAGCCCCGCTGAGATTGGCCCCGCGCAGGCTGGCGCCTTCCAAATCTGCGCCCCGTAGATCGGCTTCGGATAGATCACACCAGGCCAGGTCGGCGCCCCGGAGGGTGGCCCGACTCAAATTAGCGCCGCTCAAATCGGCGCTAACCAGCCAGAGCGGACCTGGTGAAAGGTTGATCAACATATAAAGTTCTTTTTGGGTAAATTCCATATAGCCTGTTGCACCTCGTGACGTTGATGTTAAGGCGTTGGTAACCAGCCTTGCGACACGGCATAAGCCGCCGATAGGGCAATCGTGTTCGTTAACATATGCATGAGAATAGCCGGCCAGATGGAGCCGGAAAGTTGATACAAATAAGCAAAGATCAGGCCAAGAATGAAGATGGGCAGGATCGAAGTTGGAATAAAATGAGCCAGGGCAAACAGCCCGGCGCTGGCCAGCGCCGCCTGTTTCCAGCCCAGCCTCTGGCGTAGCCCGGTGAAGACAAAACCCCTGAAGAATACTTCCTCTACAAAGGGCGCGACCACGGCCCCGCCGAAGAGCAGCGCCACCGGGAATTGGGTGCTCTCAAACATCAGGGCAATATCGGGCTGGATCTGTAGATCAAACAGGCTGAGCAAGGCGGCGTAAACTACGTTGAATAGCAGCGATAACAGCATCAAACCACAACCCAGCCCGACCATCCAACTTTGGAAGCCGCGCAAACCCAAATCGGCCCACCGGACCTTATATTTGTGAATAGTCAAATACCAGACCGGCAGCAACAGCACAGCTTCGCCAAACACAACCAGCAGGCCGGCATCGACCGGCAACGCTAACGTTTGTCCCAACAGGCCGACGACGCCGAAAAAAAGAATCCACAGAATAAATACAGTCACTCCCCCCACCACGTCGCGCGGGGTCCAGGGCACCGGCGGTGGCCCGGCTGAAGTTGGGTCACTGAACTGAGATTGACTATTCATTAGCAAATGGAATAGTACCACGTTTTTGGGGGAGTGGAAAGTCAACCGGGGCGGCAAAAAAAGACCGCGACCCTTGGGTCGCGGTCTTTTGAAAGGTTGGTGTTGCGCCAACCGTCAGGATCGACCCGAGCTAGGCTTCGTTATCCGGGTTGGTGACGGGTGGTTCTGCCTCGCCGGCGGGTGGGGTTGGTTCCTTTGGTTGGTCGGCTTCGGCCAGGGCCGCCTTGATTTTGGCTTTCAATTCGGCTTCAGAGGAACTATTGATGTTCAGGTCGGCCAAATCTTCCTTGGTGTAAGTGGGATTGGTCTGATACGGGCTGGAAGAGGGTGACGGCCTCGGCCCGGTTTGCCGGACGTAGGGCCGGGTGCCGAAACGAGTCAGGATGACGGCGCCCAAGCCGGTCAAGCCTACAACGGTGCCAATCAGAAAACCGATGAACCAAAAGATAAAGCCCAGGCAGGGGATCCAGCCAATAATCGGCATCTTGGTGATAATGGTCAGCACCAACACTCCGGCAACCGTGGCGAAGATAAAATTGGGATAGGGCCGGCCCGTGGCTGCCAGCAGCCGTTCGCCAATCATCTGGCCGATCACAATCCAGCCGAAGAGGGTGGCAATGCCGATCAAGATGTAGACCAAAATCGGAATAAAGGCCAGGCAGATGGTGATGAGCAAGGGGATACCGACAGCAACACTCAGGATGACCGTCAGTAAACCCACGCCAAAGCTAACCGGGCCGGATTCGGCTACGGTATCGCCGACTTGCTGCATTTGGTTAGGCATAAAGGTGGCTACCAGCCAGCTAATGGCGGCCAAACCGACCAGCAAGGTAAGCGTCCAGGCCAAATCTTGAAACATATTGACGATGCGATTGGTCCAACCCCATGGTTCGGCCCAGGGCGTCTGCGGTGGAACTGGCGGAGATGGCGGGGCTGGCGGCTCAGGAAATCGGAAATCGTGCTGAAAGCCGCCGTCAAATGGCTTGACGATGCTGCCTTCAACGACTGCGCCATCAGCCACCGTGGCCTGGCCGCCTAGCAGGGCAATATCACCTTCGACCACGGCGCTTTCACCCAGGTTGACATTGCCGCCGATGGCCGCAATATCCCCTTCGACGGCGCCGTCGATATTGATGTTACCGCCAAACACGGCCAGGTCGCCTTTGATTTTGCTAGATTTCTCCAGTGTGGCGTTGCCGCCAAAAACCACCACGTCGCCGTCAACCGTTTGTTCGGCGGCCAGGGTAAAATTGCTGCCGAAGACAACCCGGTTGTCCTCTCCCGGGCCCTGAGCCAGGGCCGGCGGGGCTAAAACCAGTAGTAAGATCAGGCTTAGCGCCATTACAAAAAGCTTGTGTTTCATCTTTCTATCTCCCTTTATAGTCCAGATTATAACTCTGGCTAGAATTTGTAGATTTCCCTTAAACAAAGAGTTGCGTTGTGAGTGGCACTCGTCGATAGAGCGACTGCATAAGCCGTACCCACAAGGCGGTAAGGCCAATGGCCAACAGGATGTACACCCAAAAGAGCGGCTGGGTCATCGTTAGCCAGGATACTTTGAGGCCCATCCCCAGCAGATTGACCATCGCCCGGACATTATTGATCAACCCGCCCAGGCTGGCCAGGCCGTAGTAGATTGGACCCAGTTCGACCAGCGTACCGCTGGTGTTCATCAAACTGAGCCAGCCTAACATGGCGACAATGGCAAAGAAAAAGAAAGCCCCCAATAGCAGCACACTCAAGCCTAGCCACAGATGCCACGATTTCTGGGGGCGATGGTGAGCCAGGCGGCTTTGCAGCCGGCTACTGAAATCCGGGCTGGCCTCCAGCATCACCACTGAGGCATCGCGCAGCAGGTGGTGCACTTTCAGCATGGCTTGATGAACCTGCTGACACTTTGGACAGCCGGCCAGATGAGCTTTGAGTTCGCTGATTTCAGTTGGACTTAGTTCATTATCCAACCACAACGATATTTTTTCGGTAAAAGTGTCGTGTTGCATAGGGCTTCTCCTCTTTACTCAGGGCGGGCTAGCTCGCCAGGTCAGTCTCTGCCGCTACCTGGGCCATCATCTGGCGGGCCCGGAACAGCCGGCTCTTGATGGCGCTGACGGTGGTCTCAAGACTGGCGGCAATTTCGTCGTACGACATGTCGTGCCAGTAACGCAGGATTACAGCGGCTCGATAATCCGCCGGCAATGTTTCGAGCAGATCCCGGACGGTGTTGTGCGTTTCCCGGCTTAAGGTCGCCTCTTCCGGCTGGGGGATTGAGGCGGGCAACCCCTGGCCGGGTGGCAGCTCATCCCAAGAAACTAGCTGGTAACGCCGCCGCCGCAACCGGTCGATGCAGTAGTGCGAGGCAATCGATAGCAGCCAGGAGGAAAATTTGCGCTCTTGTTGGTAGCTGTTTAGCTTGGTGTAAGCCCGCAAAAAAGTCTCCTGGGCGGCATCTTCAGCCTCCCCGGTATCGCCGAGCATCCGGTAACACAGGTTATAGATCGGTCGTTGGTAAGCCTCGACGATCTGCATAAAGGCAGTCCTGTCGCCTCTTTGAGCAGCCCGGACCCAGGCTCGTTCCTGGGCTTGCATTTCCGGCGTAATCCGGTTCTCTATTTTTGGTTCCGTTGCAACGGAAGAACTCATCGGTAAAGGACCACAGATTAGTATATTAGTCATGGTGCAGTTTGGAATTCCTTCTCTCTGTCTGCACCATCCTCTACGGATTATAATGATAAAAGTTGCAAATGGGGAGCGGGGATTAGGAGATAAGAGATTGGGAGATTAATGAGGAGAAAAGATAAGCGCCGGAGTTAACCAACTTCCGGCGCTCAGTTTGTAACTTGACCTGTAATTTGCCACTTGCAATTTGCCACATGCAACCTGTAACTTGTCACCTGCGACTTGCGACCTGCAACCTGCGACCTGCAACCTGCAACCTGCCTCGTCAGGCGAGCAGAGGTATTAAGGCTGGTTCTGCGGTTACAGGGGTGATTTCTTGGCCTGGTAGCGGTAGCACGCCGCGCATACTCCAGGGGCCAGTCCAGGTAATTTCCACCTCGACCAATTGGCCTTGCCAATCGATTCCGCTGTCATCCTCAAAGAAGACCAGCTTGTTGGTGCGAGTGCGCCCTTTCCAGCGGCCGCGATGCTTCTCCTCCACCAGAATCTCAACCGTCTGGCCCAGCAGCCTGGCGTTGATCTCGCTCAAAATCTGCTCTTGCAAGGTATTGACCGCATCCAGCCGCCGTTTCTTTTCCACGGGCGGCACATCATCGGCCATCAGTTTGGCCGAGACGGTGCCGGGTCGGGGAGAGTACATCGCTACGTGGCACACGTCCAGCTTTAGCTCGGCCAGCCAGTCGAGGGTGCGCTGGAATTGGGCCTCTGTTTCGCCCGGAAAACCGACAATCACATCGGTGGCAATAGCGACTTCCGGCATCCGCCGGCGAATCCGCTCGATCAGGGCGGCGTATTCGGCCATACTGTATTCCCGCTTCATCTGCTGCAGGATGTCGTCATCGCCGGCCTGGTTGGGCACTTCGATATGCTCGCAGACTTTGGGCAACTCGGCTACCGTATCGAGCAGTTCAGTGGTCATATAGTTGGGGTGGCTGGTCAAAAAGCGAATCCGCTGCAACCCTTCAATCTGGTGGATGACCCGCAGCAGGTCGGGCAGGCGGGGGCCAGCGGGGATATCGTAGCCATACCGGTCCACAATCTGGCCCAGCAAAGTGACTTCCCGCACCCCTTGCGCTACGAGGCTACGAATTTCGGCGGCAATCTCGCCAACAGGGCGGCTGCGCTCTTTCCCCCGGCGGGAGGGAATGATACAGAAGGTACAGACGTGGTTGCAGCCGTAGATCACCGGCACGTGGGCGGTGACCAGATTGTGCTGCTGGTGGAGCGGCAGCACCAGACTCAGCGCCTCATCCTGCAACTGGTGGCGGCGGGCCAGGGCGGCCTGCTCATTTGCCCGGGCCAGTAGAAAATCGACCAGCGGGCCGGGTTCGCTGGGCGGCATGAAGACGTCGACGTGGGGAAAAACTTGGGCCAGCTTGCCGCCGCCGCGCACCCCGACCATGCAGCCCATCAAAGCGATGACCCGTTCCGGCCTGGCCTCTTTGAGCGGTTTGAGACTCCACAAAAAGCCGGTGGCCTTGTCTTCGGCGCTCTGGCGGACTACGCAAGTGTTGAGCACAATGACGTCAGCGGCGTGATAGTTTTGGGTATAACGATAGCCCAGCTTTTCCAGTTCCGAGCCGACTCGCTGCGAGTCGGCCACGTTCATCTGGCAGCCAGCCGTCCAGATGTAGTATTTCATAAATAATCCCCCCGGCTAAACCGTTTCCAGTTGCAGAATCCCTAACTTTTCTGCCTCTGTCCGTGTACTCAAAGCTAGAATTTCAATGCCAACAACGCGGCCATCCGTATCGAAGTCCAGGATGACACCCGGCTGAACTTCTTCGGACTCGACAATTTCCAGCTCATTTAAACGAAGATAGAGCGCGTCATTCTCTTTGTCGATTTTCAATCTCATCTTTTCCTCTGTAAACGCCGATCAAAGAAAACCGTCACAATTCGATGAGGCTCAACATTTGAGTTGACCACCACTCGCAAGATACGGCCTTCATTTTCATCGATGACCTTCAAATAGTGGATGTTATACTCGTTAAGGTCACCAATTGTGATTTTGATGAATTGACATAATTTAGTAA
>CAYZHI010000070.1:0-11631 GCA_964477335.1 uncultured Caldilineaceae bacterium
TTTTATGAGTACGTGGTCGCCAAGAACTGGCTGGCGCTGAATCTGACCGAGCTGCGCTATTTCATCAAGCGCCGCCAGCGCAAGCTGCCCCAAAAAGCCCAACGTTTCCCCAAGCAGCAGATCGACAAGCTGCTGGAGGCGATGGATCGCCGGGCCAATGGCCCCTGCAAAGATGACCGGGAGAAGTTGACCGTGCTGCGGGACCGGGCTTTGTTCTACCTGCTGGCCGACACCGGCCTGCGCCTGTCCGAAGCCTGCTCGCTGAAGCGGGGTTACGTGGATTTTGAGGAATTCGAGCTGTACGTAACGGGCAAGGGCAACAAAGAAGCCAGGATCCGCATTTCCCAGCGAACCCTGGCTCGACTTGAGGCGTATGTGCAGGCCCGGCGCGAGCTTGACTTGCAAGCCCCCGCCCCTATCGACGAGTTACCGCTCTTTGCCCGTCACGACAAGCGAGCCGGTCATCAGGTCTTGCCGCTGTCACCGCGGGCGGTGCAGCAACTGGTCGACCGGTGGGTGGCCCATTTCTTGGGCAAAGTCTATCTCAACCAGATCACCCCCCACTCGTTCCGGCATTACTTTGTAACTACAGTGCTGCGGGCTACCGGCGGCGATATCGAGATTGCCAAAAAGCTGGCCCGGCACGCCGACATCAGCACCACCATGCGTTACGCCCACCTCAGCGATGAGGAGTTGGATAAAGCTTACTATGAGATCTTTGATGGCGAGTGACTAGGCTCATGTTCAGAACAAGTGCTTATTATGTAGGGGCGCAAGGCCTTGCGCCCCTACCATGCACTTGTATTTAACATGAGCGGAGTGACTATTTGACCGTCGTCAGATCGTTTGCCCTGTCCGTTAGCGGTTCCGGCAAGGCCCCCAGCAGTTCCAACGCTTTCAACAGTTGGGTATCTTCACTGGCCAGCAGCTCGTCTACGGTTAACTCTTCGATTTCACCCGGGGACAGTAAATTGGCCCCAATCGGCATCTCGACCGCCACGTCCGGTTCGATGCCCTGCTTGCGGATCAGGCGGCCCTTGGGGGTCAACCACTGGCTGGTGCCCAACAACAGCACCGAGCCATCGTCCAGCTCATAGGGGCGCAGCACGGTGCCCGTGCCGAAGGTAGTTTCACCGACTACTTGCCCGCGTTGGTAATCCTGGATTGCTCCGGCAAAGATTTCGGCGGAGCTGGCCGAGCCGCGATTGATCAAAACGACGAGTGGAATTTCGGTGGCGACGCCATTCAGCCTAACCGCAAAAACCTCCCGATTGCCGTCGGCGTCTTCTTGCATCAAGACATTACCCTCGGCCAGGAATTGGCTGGTCACCCGCACGGCCTGGTCGAGTAATCCGCCCGGGTTGTTGCGCACATCGACGACGAGTCCGGTCGCTCCGGCTTTCTTGGCGGCTTCAACGGCGGCAACAACCTCATCATTCAAATTGGCGCTGAACTGGTTCAGGCGAATGAGGCCAATGGAGGTGCCGGGGATCATAGCCCAACTTGCCGCCGGAACATTGATTTCGCCGCGGATGACCGGAATTTCCAAACTTTCATTCGTATCCGGCCGGAAGATGGTCAGGATAACTTCCGTGCCCTCTTCGCCGCGAATCCGGTCAACGACTTCATTGAGCGGCAGGCTGGTGACATCCTCTTTATCAACCTCGATAATGATATCGCCTGCCTTGAGGCCGGCCTGGTCGGCGGGAGAACCGTCAAAGGGCGCCACAATAATGGGCAGGCCGTCTTTAATGCCGACCTGGGCGCCAATGCCAAAGAACGAGCCGCTCATATCGGTCTCTTGCCGGGCAGCCTCGTCCGGGGTCAAGAAGCGGGTATGGCCTTCATCGCCGAGGGCGTTGATCAGGCCGTTGATCGCGCCGTAGGTCAGCCGGGTTGGCTCGAGAGCAGTCCGATCGATAAAATGCTCCTGGACAATGGTCCAAACCTGCCAGAAAGTCTCGAACTCGGCCGGCTGATCGGCGGCCAGCACCACCCGCGGTCCAAAAAGCAGGCCGGAACCGCCAAAAGCTATCCCCGCGCCAAAAGCGATTGATGTGAGAAGAAATAGACTAAAAGCGACCATGATTATTTTTGCTAGTCGTTTCATCATTGGATCCTGATCTTAAATCTGCTGATAATTACACTATCATACTGCTGTTAGTTTAATATAACCTGAGAAGAGCAAATTTGCTAGTTCGTGTTTACTATTGTTGATCCCCCCAAAATTTGTTAAAATTTAAATTAGCCAAGTTAGAATAGTTCATTCCTAAGAAGGATACAGATGGATCTAAAGCCAAGTTACGAAGAGGTGGTACAGCGTCTCAGTGACCTTGAGCAGGAAACCCGGCGACTACGCGAGCGGGAGCGCAACTACCGTGACCTTTTCAACGCCACGAATGATGCCATCCAACTTACTGCTATTCTTGAGCCGGATGTACTCCTGAACCAGATTGTGACCCTGTTACAGCAGCGTTTCAACCTGTACCATGTTCACGTCTATCTGCTGGACCCAGCCTCAGGTATGTTGATCATGCAGGCCGGTTCGGGCGAAGTTGGACAGAAATTGCGCCAGCAAAAGCACCGGATATCCCTGGAGCAGAGCCGGAGTCTGGTGGCCCGGGCGGCCCGGGAGCGAACTATCATTGTAGTCGACGATGTTCAGAATGAACCCGATTTTATGCCCAATCCACTCCTGCCTCAGACCCGCGCTGAAGTATCGGTGCCGCTGCTGACCTACGATCGTCTCATCGGTGTGCTCGATATCCAGGAGAACAAGGTGGCCGCCTTTAGCCAGGCCGACCTGGACACATTCAATACTCTGGCCGGCCAGATTGCCATCGCCCTGCACAATGCGGCGCTCTTTGCCGAACAGAAACGAACCGAAGCAGGTTTGCGGGAGAGTGAGGAACGGTACCGAATCATCACCGAACTGATGTCCGATTACGCTTATGCTTACCGGGTTGAACCGGACGGCAGCTTTGTTCATGAATGGTCAACCGATGAGCCGGCGATTCGGTTAACCGGATACAAGCCGGAAGAAGTCGGTAGTTCACTGATTCTTTACCACCCCGACGATCAGGAGAGGGTACGCCAGCACATACAACAGACGATTCAAGGTAACCTCACCAGTGATAATTACCGGATGATTACCAAAGAGGGCGAACTGCGCTGGGTCCAGATCGACCGTCGTCCGGTTTGGGATCCGCAGCAGCAACGGGTGGTGCGCTTCTATGGAGTAACTCAGGACATCACCGAGCGCAAGCAGGCCGAAGTTGAACGAGAACAGTTAATTGCCGAATTGGAGGCCAAGAATGCCGAATTGGAACGCTTTACCTACACCGTTTCTCACGATCTCAAAGCGCCGCTGGTGACGATTAAAGGGTTTTTGGGTTGGCTGCAAAAGGACCTGAACAACCAAAATATGGCCCGGGTGCAACTCGACATCGAACGCATCCAGGAGGCTACCGAGAAGATGCACATGTTGCTGGATGAACTGCTGGAACTGTCTCGCATTGGCCGGCTAATGAACCAACCGGAGAATGTACCGTTCGCGACTATCGTCCGGGAGGCGTTGGCGCTTGTAGCGGGGCGGCTGGCTGAACGCGGCGTAAAAGTAGAGGTAGCCGAAGAGTTGCCATTGGTTTACGGCGACCGGGCCCGGCTGGTTGAGGTAGTCCAGAATCTGGTAGACAACGCAGCCAAGTTTATGGGCAACCAGCCTCGCCCCCTGATCAAGGTTGGTATGCAAAAGGAGGAGGGAGAGCAGGTATTTTTTGTCCGAGATAACGGGATTGGCATTGCGCCGCAATACCATGAGAAAGTGTTCGGCCTGTTCGACAAGCTAGACCCGCAGAGTGAGGGCACTGGAATTGGTCTGGCCCTGGCCAAGCGGATTGTGGAGGTTCACGGTGGGCGCATCTGGGTCGAGTCGGATGGGCCAGGCCGGGGCTCTACATTTTACTTTAGCCTGCAAAAATGTCGCTCGTAACTTGAAGAAGCAACGATGAATCAACGGTTTTGGCTGTGCAATCACCTTAAATAACTATTGAATATTATGGGCAATGCGTTATTCTTATGTTATAATTGTGATTGTCATCACTTTAAACACCTACATCAGGTGTCAGAAAGGTAATTCATCGTGGCCGCCAAACCCATTAATGGACATTCCCTGGTAATCCTGCTGGTTGAAGACAATCCGGCCCACGCTGAATTAGTATTACGCAGTTTTGAAGAGCACCAGGTGGCCAACCAAATTTATCACGTGGCCGATGGTGAGGCCGCCCTGGATTATCTCTGGCGGCGAGGCGACTATACTGAACCGGCCGATTGTCCGCGCCCCCATATGATTCTACTGGACCTGCGCCTACCCAAGATCGATGGCTTGCAGGTGTTGAAGAAGATTAAATCCACCCCAGATTTTGAGACCATTCCGGTCATTATTTTAACCACCTCAGCCGCCGAGCGCGATGTGGTCAAAGCCTATGAAGCCCACGCCAATAGTTATCTGGTCAAGCCGGTTGATTTTGAAAAGTTTACAAAATTGATGGATGAGTTGGGCTTCTATTGGCTGGGCTGGAATCACTATCCCTGGTCCTAAAACAGTGAGCTACTCCTGATAAGTCGAGTTGACAGAGGTTGAATGGTTGAGGAACGGCGCCCCCATATTCTCCTGGTTGAAGATGAAGAAGCGCACATTGAATTGATGCAACGCGCCTTTGAGGATGAAGGTGAACTGGTAAATTTGATGGTCGTCCGGACCCTGCAAGAAGCGCGGGGTTACATGAGTGAGTCTACCCCCGATCTGGTTGTTGTTGACCTGTTATTGCCTGATGGTGAAGGTACGGAGTTGTTGCCCCCTGCTAACACTGAGCAACTTTTTCCGGTGGTTATAATGACCAGTCACGGCGATGAGCAAATCGCTGTGTCGGTGATGAAAAGTGGCGCCCTGGATTATGTGGTCAAAACAGACCTGGCTCTGGCCGCAATGCCGCGTATTGCCAAGCGGGCCTTGCGGGAATGGGGTTATATTGTTGAGCGCCAGCGAGCCAACAAAGAAATTCGTATGTTGAGTACGGCCGTTGAACAGGCGGCCGAGAACATCATAATAACCGATACACACGGCCAGATCGTGTATGTCAATCCGGCCTTCGAACAGACCACCGGCTATACTCGAGCCGAAGTCATCGGCCAGAAAGCTAATATTCTGAAAAGCGGCCAACACGACGAAGCCTATTATCGGCAGCTTTGGCAAACGATCAGTCGCGGTGAGGTTTGGCACGGACGGTTGGTCAATCGAAAAAAAGATGGTACGCTCAATACCGTCGACGCGTCGATAACCCCGGTTCGGGATGAGCATGGTCAAATTATCAACTACGTTAGCGCGCGTCGGGATATTACCCACGAGTTAAAGCTGGAAGAGCGGCTGCGGCAGGCCCAAAAAATGGAAGCAGTGGGACAACTGGCCGGCGGCGTGGCCCACGATTTTAACAATATTTTGCAGGCGATTTTGGGTTACGCCTATATGGCCAGGTTTGCCTTAAAAGAAGATAGTCCTGCCCACACCGACATTGACCAGGTTATCAATGCTACCAATCGAGCTACTCGATTGATCCGGCAATTGCTTACTTTTAGTCGCCGTGAACAGTTACAGCCTCAAAATCTTGACTTGAATGAGGTGATTACTAACCTGCTCAAAATGCTGCGCCGGCTGATTGGCGAACACATCGAGCTGGATATCCAAACCCAGGCTGACCTCCAGCCTGTTTTTGCCGATTTGGGACAGATTGAGCAGGTGATGATAAACCTATGCGTCAATGCCCGGGATGCAATGCCCAGCGGCGGCAGAATTACCCTGACCACTCAAAATTACTGGCTCAGCCAGGCCGAAGCCAGAAGTTATCCCTGGGCCAGTGAAGGCAACTACGTGTTGTTGTCGGTAACTGATACCGGCGCCGGTATTCCCCTTGAGATTCAAGAACGAATTTTTGAGCCGTTCTTTACTACCAAGGAGGTCGGCGAGGGGACTGGCCTGGGCCTGGCCACCGTTTATGCCATCGTCAGTCAACACAATGGCGGGATCAATTTGATAAGTGAGTTGGGCCAGGGGACTACGTTCCAAATATTTTTGCCGGCTGTGGCTAAACCGAACCACGCCTACCTGGAACAACAGCCGGAGGCAGGCGCGGTTTACGGCGGAACTGAAATAATCCTGTTGGCCGAAGATGACGACTCCTTGCGTGAACTCGCCTCAACCATTCTGCAGAAATCCGGCTATACGGTATTGGTGGCCAGAGACGGGGAAGAAGCTATTTATCTCTTTCAGCAGTATGCTGATACGATTGACTTGGTAGTGCTCGATGTCATAATGCCAAAACAGAGTGGCCGCATGGTCTATGATCGGATCAGAGTTGATCGCCCGGAGCTGCCGGTTATATTCAGTACCGGCTATGGTTTCAATGTGCTCAAAAATATCCACTTGCCTGACGACGGTAGCCAACTCATCAGAAAACCTTATAGTCCCCGTTTTTTGCTTACCAAAGTCCGGGAAGTTTTGGATGCTGCCTCCTCTTGCCGGACCGCAGACCCGGCGAATGCAAAATTATAATCTACCCAGGCCAGGAAGGGTGAGACGGTTATCACGAACTGGAACATCTGGGCCAACTACCTGAATTGCTGGAAAAAATTGAGATAAGATGATCTGGCTCTTTCCGCCAGCCGGGCTTCCGTGTTATAATGGCTGGTGATGAGTCAATCTGAAGCGACCTTAAAGCAATCACCTCGCCTGGACTGGCTGGTGGGTGGCGGGCTGGTGGTGCTAACCCTGGCCCTTTATATGGCCACCTTAGCCCCAACAGTATTAGAGGCTGATGCCGGCGAGTTCCAGTTTGTGGCCTGGTTGCCGGGAATCGCCCACCCCACCGGTTATCCACTCTACACGCTCCTCGGTTGGCTCTGGAGCCACATTGTGCCGGTGGGTGAGGTAGCATGGCGGATGAATCTGCTATCAGCAGTGCAGGCGGCCCTGGCGGTTGGCCTGGTTTATGGCGTTAGCCGCCAGTTGTTGGACCTCGTTTTTGCCCACGCCCCTCTGGCCGGCCGAGTCACTGTGGCCGGCGTGACCGCCGCAGCTTTTGCCACAACGCCCACTTTTTGGAGTCAGGCCGTTATCGCTGAGGTCTACGCCCTGCACATTCTCTTCATTGCCGCCAGCCTGTGGTTGGTACTAGCCTGGGCCAAAACACAATGCGCTCCCCAAAACTGGTCGGGTAAATTATTGGCGTTTACGCTGGGTCTCAGCCTGGCGCATCACCGTACTGCGGTTCTCCTGCTGCCCGGTATAGTCCTTTTTTGGGCATGGCATTACCGGTTACAACAGAACCCAAACCAACGCTTCACCGGGCGACTACTGCTGGTGTACGGGTTGCTTTTTGCAGGCCCGCTGCTGTTATATCTCTATCTACCCCTGATTGCCCCGGCTACCCCCTACGCCACGCTCCAGTTAAGTGATACTCAAACCCTGACCCTTTATGACAATTCACTAAAAGGTTTCTGGACACATATTATGGGGAGTGTCTTTAGCGGGGAAATACGTCCAGCTGCCGCGGGCATAGAACGAATATATTTAAGCGGGCAATTCCTGGTGGCAGAAGTTGGCTGGCTGGGGCTGATGCTGGCGGGGATTGGGTTAGGGATATTATGGCGTTACCGCCACTACGACCTATTGCTGTTGACCGGTCTTACCATAGTGGCTGTGGTTGCCTTCAACCTGATCTACTTTATCGGCGATATATTTGTATTTTTTATCCCGGCCTGGCTGTTGATTTGGCTATGGAGCGGTCTCGGTCTGATGGCTCTGGCTGACCAAACGGCAAAATATCTGGTCAAGCGCAAATCCTCATATAATCCCTCCCCTGCTTTTCGAGAGCTGAATCAACAATTACAGACCAGGATGTATCAACTAGGGTGCGTGTCTATTGTCGTTTTTGTGGGGTTTTGTTTTTTGGTAGTTAATATGGCTATGCGAAATTCTTGGCCGAATCAATCAAATAACCTGATCGCTAAGGCCCGCTGGCTAGAAATTCTGGCCCAAACCATACCTCCCGGGGCAATTTTATTGAGCAATGATCGTAACGAGATAATGCCAATGTGGTATTACCAATATGTGGAGAAACGCCGTCCTGACTTGATCGGACTTTTCCCCTTGATTGTAACTGACCCGGCTTACGCTAATGTCGGTCGGGTATTGGAACAAGCCCTGGCATCCAAACGGCCGGTCTATCTGATCAAACCTATGGCCGGCTTAAACGTTAAAGCGGATTTGATGGCCGAGGGGACCCTTTTCAGGGCATCAGCCTTTGCCCCAGAACCAACCCATGAGACCAATCTCAGCTTACCGGAAGTAATGATTCAGACAACGGCCGGTGTGACCAAAACCGAGACGATCAAGCTACTGGGATATGATATCTCTCCGACCAGGGCAGCTCCCGGCGATGAGTTAAAGATCACTCTATATTGGCAGCCAGTTCAACCGTTGTCGGTGGATTATACCAGCTTCGTACACCTGGTGGGTGAGAGAGGCCAGGGGCTAACCCAAAGTGATCACCAACCAGGGGGTGACTATTATGGCAGCAGTTATTGGCAAATTGGTGAGATATTGCGCGACCAGCATACGTTAACGATCCCCCTGGAAGCCGCGGCCGGGAGCTATTTACTGCGGGTTGGTATGTATTACCAGCCTGAGCCGGGGGTAATTGTCGGGATGGGCTCCGGACAGACTATTGGACCATTAGCCATAACTGACTGACTTTTGCTGACTTAACAAAATTGACTATCATAGTTTGTGCCTGACCAGCGAGGATGTGGTACAATAGTCGCCCAATTTTCTTGCCCAGTTTCACCTGACTCACCAACCATTAATGTGGTAAACAGCGTGTCAATTGCCTCTCTTGCTCAGAAAAATCCTGAACGGCTGGCCTGGACCATTCTGGTCACAGCATTTTCGATCTTTTGCATGTTGACCATTCTAATCCCGGCGAGTGTCCGGTGGTACATCATCAATGCCAGCGAACCTTTCACCGCCGAAGTAACCTCGGTACGGGGGACAGTTCTCATCGGCAACCCCAACGCTGAATTGTCCTTTTCGCTCACAGATGGCAGCACCACCTCCACCGAGGAATCCTCAGAGATATCGACTGATGATACCTCTCAAGCCATTCTAACCTTCTTTGATGATAGCAGTCTAACAATGTACAGCAATACCAGCGTTGTCTTGGAAGAAATTCAGCAACCGCGCTTCAGTATCAGTCCCAACCCTACCCGGGTGGTCATCGAGGTTAAGCAGGGGCGAGTCCGGGCTACGTCTTCGCGGGGCCGTGAGGCGTTGACCTTTGACATATTGACCCCGCACGCCGAAGTGGAATTGAGTCAGGGTAGCTTTTCAATTGAGGTCAATGAGGCTGGAACTCAGGTGACTACCCGCCTTGGTCAGGCCGATATTTGGGCCCAAGGGGAGCGGGTCACCCTAAAACAGGAAGAGCGAGCGGTCATCGAGGCCGATTTACCGCCCTCCCCACCGCTTCCGTCCGCCCAAAACCTACTACAAAATAGCGATTTCAACCCGCAAAGCTTTGAAGAAGCCTGGGAAACCTACAGCATCGAACCAATCGAAAGTGTAACGACGACGGTTGAGACAACCACGTTTCAAGATCGCTCAGTAGTGCAATTGAGTAGTCATGGCGCTGACAACATTCATTCCGAGACCGGCATCATTCAACAAGTCAATAAAGATGTCCGCGATTTTCAATCGTTGCGGATATTTGCCGAGGTGCGGCTGATCCGGCAGTCGCTGCCGGGAGGCGGCCAACTGGGGTCGGAATTTCCAATTATGCTTCACCTGGCCTATAAAGACGCCGACAATAATGATCGGGATTGGTTTCATGGCTTCTACTACGACCCACCCCCTGAGAATTACATTCTCTACAACCAACCCGATAACTCCAGCGAACGCATTGCCCGCTTTATCTGGTACCCCTACGAGTCAGTCAACTTACTTACAACATTGGGTCCGGCCAAACCAGTCTTCATCAAATCGGTCCGGATTTATAGCTCCGGCTGGATTTATGACGCTATGGTCGCCAACATCTCACTACTGGCCCAGGAGTGATGATGAGGCAGCCACGCGGCCAGCCAGCCAGCAATATCATCCAGCAATTGTCGCTATCCGGCAGTTCCCCCTGGCTCGGATTGGTCATCATCCTGTTTGTCTACGCTGGTTTGAGCCTCTACCAGATCAACTTACCCGGTCTGCATTACGACGAAGCTTTTGAAGCCGTCCCGGCGCTGCAACTGCTGCTGGGCCAACCCACGACTACTTTTCGAGGTAGCGGCGTAATGCTGGGGGGCCAATTATTTCCGCTGATGACTCAGGATTATATCGGGGCGATCAACACCTACCTGGCTATCCCCTTCATCGCCATGTTAGGAGCTACCCCGGCGGCACTGCGAGTAATGTCTATTCTGGTTGGGGTGATGACCCTCTGGCTGACTTACCTGCTCAGTTATTGGCTCACCGGCAAACGCAGAGTCGGTTTGGCTGCAACCCTACTGCTGGCGGTCGATCCAACCTTTATCTTCTGGAACCGGCAGGGCATCTTTGTAACGGCAGTTACAGCCACCATTGGGCTGGCGGCAACAGTTAGCTGGCTACGCCGGTGGCAGACCGGGGCAACAGGCTGGTCGATAGCCGGCGCTTTTTTTTTCGGGTTGGGTCTTTACGCCAAATTTCTGTTCATCTGGCTGATTGCGGCATTAATTGGAGCCGTGATTTTGCTGAATCTGGCCCAATTTCGCCGGCTAACTACTGCCGGGCTCAATCCTCTGCGGCGCCGCCACACAGAAATTGCACTGGTTGGACTGGCCTTTTTTATCGGTTGCTGGCCTCTTTTGCTTTATAACTTCCAAACAGGCGGAACCTGGCTCAACATCTCCCAGAATGCGCTAACCTCATACTACGGAGTCAACAATCTGGCGTTTGGGTCAAACCTACTGGAACGAATTCACCAATTTGGCATTCTCTTGCGTAGCAGTGAACTCTGGTACCTGGGTAGAATCATCGCCAATCCCCTCCCCCTGATCTTCTTCGGGCTAGTCCTGATCGGGGTTGTGTTGGTAGCTATTTTAGCTACACGAAATAATGTAAGGGCGAAAAATAAATTGCCACCCCCATCGATCTTACCCCGACCGCGGCCGCGGCCGGTCAAAGTCGGGCTGTTTCCGTTTCTGGTGATCGGTTTAACTATTTTATTTAGCACCGGCACGGTTTCGGCTCTCTGGTTGACCCACTTTGCCATCCTCACGCCCTGGCCAGCCCTGGCCATTGCCCTGGGCGGCTGGTATATCTACCATACTTTACATTTGGTTGACTCCAGGTCGTCAGCCACCTTGAGCGCGCTGGCCTGGCTGGGATTGACGATGCTGGTTGCGACCAACCTATTGACCGTGGTGCGCTATCACCAAGCTCTAACTGAAAGCGGCGGTTTAAGCAGCCATTCGGACGCTGTTTATGATTTGAGCAATTGGCTGGCCCAACACGCCACGGGGGAAGTGGTGGCTATGGATTGGGGCTTGGCC
>CAYZHI010000071.1:0-11402 GCA_964477335.1 uncultured Caldilineaceae bacterium
GGGGCGTGTTGGTCGGCGGCGTAGGTTCGGGCGTTGGGGTGTCGGTTGGCGGTACGGGTTCGAGCGTTGGGGTGTCGGTTGGCGCGGGTGTATCGGCCGGTAACAATTCAGGGGTGAAGGTGTTTGTGGGCGCAACGATCTGGGTTACTGCCGGGGCCAATGGCTCCACCGTCCGGATCAGGCGGGGCGTCTTAGTCGGGGTGGGCGTAACTTCAGCCACTGAAGGGCCGCAAGCCAACGCCGGCAGGATGACCAACAGGAACACGCCCCAAAGATGTAAGTAACGTTTCATTATCGTCCTAAACCTCTCCATTGTTTTGCTACAGTGTGATTATAACATAGGTAGGCAAGGTTCGTCCAAAGCAGTATTGAAGCGACGGTTGGCCCACGGGTCAAAGGTGCATTGTCTAAATGGCTCCTCTATGGTACAATTTTTGTACCTTCGCGGCGCAGTTTGGCGCCTCCGGTTCGACAGGATTATCGATTGATGTCACCAGCAACAGCAGAAGAGGGACAGGAGCATACGTCTCAGTCTACCTATGAGGTCTGGATCGAAGCTATCAGACCTGGGCTGCAAACACGCTGGCCAGATCATTTTGCTGGCCTGCCGGAAAATCGGCCAGCCTTGTCCCTGGTTGCCTGGCTGAACCTGTTGCAGACCGCCGCCACCAGTTCCTGGAAGACATCTGACCAGTTGAGTCAACTGCTGCCTGTGTCCGGCAGCACTTTAGATCTGCAAAACAGTTGGTCTCTTTTGACCAACCTCCTGGGCCTGACCTTCACCGCCGCTCAAGCCGCGCCAGTCCCATTGACTGCCGAGGCGTGGCAGAACCTGATCCAGACCCAAAACCGAATTCTCACCCACGCGGCGCAACTGCTGGTTAGAGCCGAGCGGCCGGACACCGCCGTGTTGACCCGTCGGGCGCTCTACCTGCAAACGATCACCGAACTCAACAAAAAAATTGTCGATATCTGGGATCCGGCGGAGAAGTTGGATCAGGTGGTCAAAGTGATCCAGGAGAATCTGGGCTATGATTACGTCAATCTCTTTCGGCTGAACCAAAACGGCCAAACGTTGACCCTGCAAAGCGCCATCTGGAAAGGGCAGCATCCCTCCCCGGCCAGGCCGATTACCCTCACGGTTGACCCGCAGGGGCTGGTCAATCGGGTCGCAGCCACCGGGCGACCCCTGTTGGTCAATGGTCCGGTTCAAGAGCCGGGGTTAACCAGTCATCGCGATTTGCCAACTTGCCAGGCTGAACTGGCCGTTCCCCTGCTGATCGGTAAGGAATTGGTCGGTGTATTGGCCTTTGGCAGTGATCAGCAGAACTCCTTTTCTGAAGATGACCGCCTGATTGGCGAAGCCCTGGCCGATCATGTGGCCGTAGCCATCGAGAATGCCCGCCTGCAAGCTGCCGTGCAGCGCCATCTCCGGGAAAAGACCTTACTGTATGAAAGCAACGTGGCTCTGGGCACTCGGCTGGATATGGACAACGTCCTCAAGCTGATGACCCAAAAAATTGCCGAGGCGATTGACGCCGGCGCGTGCGTGATCTGTCAGGTTGATAAAAAAGAGCAAACCATTACACCGCGGGCGCAATATATCTTTCGTTATCCCGGCAATCCCGGCCAAACCTGGCGCAAAATGAACCAGCGTAGCCGCATTGCCAAAGACCCGGTCGCCATGCAGGTGTTGAAGACACGCCGGCCGGTAATTGGCCGGGTCAATTTTGATCAGGCGGACCAATTGCCGGCCTGGTCATTGCCCGGTGTAACAACCCCAGGCGAATTACCGTCCAAAGCCGGCTGGGGGGTGATGCTGGCCCTACCGCTGGAAATCGAGGAACGGGTGATCGGCCTGCTAGAGATTTACGATAGGAATCCGCAGCGTAATTTTGCCGCGGACGATATCCAACTCTGCCGAATTGTGGCGACCCAGACGTCTCTGGCTATGGAGCAGGCTCGTCTGTTTGAGGAAACACGCCAGCGCTTGCACGAGGTTGCCACTCTCTACACCATGGCCCAGGAAATAGCCGGCCAGTTAGACTTGCAAGCTGTGCTGGATAAGATTGTGGTTACGTTGCGCCAGGCTATCGGCTGCCGCGGCTGCTGTATCTTTTTGCTAGACCAATCCGGTGAGCAATTAGAGATCAAAGCGGCCGATGGACTTAAACCGCACTGGCGCAAAGCGGCCAAGTTAAAACTGGGTGAAGGTATCGCCGGCCGGGCTGCGGCTGAGAAACGCACCATTTTTGTCGCCGATACTCGCCGCGAGCCGACCTTTGTGGTTTTTGATGAAGAGGTCCGCTCCCTACTGGTCATTCCGTTATTTGCTCATGGTGAAGTCATTGGGGCCATCAATGTTGATGATGACCGGCCCAACGCGTTTGGCCCCACCCAGGAACGGCTGCTGGCCATTGCCGCCACCCAGGCCGGCATGGTTATCGACAATGCCCGCTTGTTTGCCAGAATTTCGGCTGAACAGCAGCAAACCCGGGCCATCATCCAACATATGGCCGACGGCCTGCTCGTCATTGACCGCGACGGGAACATCGTCACCTGCAACCAGACTCTGGCGATGATGCTGGGGCTGCACTCCGGCCAGATCATTGGCCAAAACATAGGCTCAGCAGAGCTACCACCACATTTGGCCAGTATAACGGCCTCAGCTACACAACTGGCCAGAACCGGCGTATTGGCCAAAGAGGTCACCATTAGTAGCCCTCGTCCCCGCACGCTGCAAGTATTTGCGACCACCGTGGTTGATGATAACCGCCAGCCGGTCGGTGAGGTCAGGGTAGTCCACGACATCACCAAAGAGCGAGAATTGGAACATCTCAAAGATGAGTTTTTCTCCACCATCTCTCACGAACTGAGAACGCCGCTGTTTTCTATCCAGGGTTTTGCCCAGCTTATGCTGGAAGAGGGTGATAAGCTGGACCTGGCTACCCGGCAGGAGTTTTTAACCACCATCCAGCGGCAAGCGCTGCAACTGGCTGAGATGGTCAATAATCTGCTCGATATGGCCCGGCTGGACGAAGGCAAGCTGGATTTGATTATCCAGCCGGTAGTGATTGACGACCTGGTTCACCAAACGCTACTCAAACTGCAAGGTTTTGCCCATCAACAGCGGGTCACTTTGATCTCCGATCTGGGATCAATGCTGCCTGCCGTCAACGGCGACCGGGAACGGCTGGAGCAAGTCTTGACCAATTTGATTGGCAACGCTATTAAGTTTTCAGAAGCAGAAGGGGAGGTGGTCGTATCGGCCATCAGGAAAGAGCGGGAAATCCAAATTGCCGTCAAGGACAACGGCATAGGCATCTCATCCCAGGAGTTAGAGCAAATCTTTACCCGCTATTACCAGGTTGAATCTCGTACCAAACGTTCAACCAAAGGGAGCGGCCTGGGTTTGCACATTGCCCAGAAAATTGTCGAGGCCCATGGAGGGCGCATCTGGGCTGAAAGTGAAGTAGGCCAGGGCAGTACGTTCTATTTTACTCTGCCCGTTTAACCAGCCTGCAAAAAATTTAATAGATATTTTGGAAATTTTGGAGATGGCAATGGAAGCATTAACTGAACAGATTGAACAGGCCGCCAGATTGATTCAACAGGCCCAAAACATTGTGGCTATGACGGGGGCCGGCATTAGCACTCCCTCCGGCATCCCCGACTTCAGGAGTCCCCACTCCGGCCTGTGGGACAAGACCGACCCGCTGGCGGTCGCCTCAATTTTTGCCTTCCGGCAAAGCCCGGAACAATTCTACCGGTGGATTCACCCGCTGGCTGGTAAACTGCTGGAGGCCAAACCAAACTCGGCCCATTATGCCCTGGCTGCGCTGGAGAAAGAAGGCAAACTTAAGGCCGTCATCACCCAAAACATTGACGATCTGCATGGCAAAGCCGGCTCTCAAACCATCTATGAATTGCACGGTAACTTGCGGGAAGTAACCTGCATTCAATGCTACGAAACTCAGAATTCCACAGAAGTGTTTGAAAAATTTGTCCGCGATGGGCAGACTCCCCGCTGTAGCTGCGGCGGTGTGCTCAAACCCAACGTGATTCTATTTGGTGAGCAGTTGCCGGTTCGCGAGTTTGTGGCGGCCCAACTGGCCGTCAAAGGGGCCGATTTAATGCTGATTGTAGGTTCATCGCTGGAAACTGCGCCGGCTTCGGATTTGCCGGAGTTGGCGTTGCAGCATGGCGCCCGGTTGATCATCGTCAACTATCAGCCCACTTTCGTGGATCATCGGGCCGATGTAGTCATCCGCGCTGACGTGGCCGAAGTACTCCCCCGAATTATGGCGCGGGTGGTTGCGTGAGGCAAGTAATACCGCATTAAAGAAACTTATTCCTGAATCTGCACCCCCGCCAAATCCTCAAAAACAAGAGCCGGCTAAAGGCCGGCTCCGATGGTAAGGAGAACAGGGCATCTTATTTGCCCCTGGCAACCAGACGCAGAAAAAGTTAGCTTAATACACCAACAGGGCACTTTGCTATTTTTTTCTGAGTCCGATAATAACACTTTATCAAACCAAAGTTTGAATCTGGTTTGAAAACCTTGAATTGGCGCTATTTCCGCTTGATATTGGCCCTGGTAAGTTGACAAAATGACGGAGTTAAGTATTATATCGCCAATTTCGGACTTATTAACAATTGGTAATCAGCCCCCCAAGAACCAGAGTATCAACGGTGATACACTTGGGTCAGAGAAGCCTCAATTGAGACTGATCGACTGGTTATCAGCAAGGGGAGATTTAGGCAATGACCAAGAAAATCGCAAAGGCGCAGATAGCCGCCCTGGAAAAAGAACGGGAGCAAACGCTGCACGAACTGGAAAACCTGCGCCAGGAACTCAGGGTTGAAATTGAGATCGAAGACGTTGATGACGTGGCGGCTGACCTCGTTGAACGAGACAAGATCCAGGCGCTCATTTTCACTCTGGAACGCAGGCTAGAAGACATCGACCATGCTATCAAAAATGCCGAAGTAATCGGTTACGGTATTTGTGAGAAATGTGGCCGTGAGATCGATCCCGAACGACTAGAAATCTTTCCCGAAACAACCCTTTGCGTTGATTGCAAGCGTGAAAGCGAGCGATTGAATCGCATTCGTAGTTTATCTGCAGCTGATTGAGCCAACTCATTCAAACTATTATCCAGTATCCCCACCCGGCAATTCTATCGGTACAGGCGCTTTTCAATCTACCTGAAGGCGAGAGCTAGCTCTCGCCTTTATCATTACATAGGAAAAAAAGGTGCATAAGCCAATTGGCTTAAGCCTTTTTGCCAGAGGTCAGGACCGTGATATAATTGAAGTACTATGACAACACGCACAAACGCAAACAAAGCAACTTTATTACCACCGTTTCTGGCTCGCAGCCTGGTATTGGTGATGATGGTGGTCTTTTTGATGGGCGGCGCTTATGTGGGCTACCTGTTTTACTTTACCGTAAAAGACGCCGTGGCCAGCGCCGAATTACCTACCTTGCCTTACGTTGACCTGTCGCTGCCCCTGGCCGCTTTACCCCTGACCGGCGACAACTCGACTCCGCTGGTATTGCCGGTGGTACGTGGCGGCGAAACCGGCGCGACCGGGGTTACCGGCGTTCCCCTGCCCAATTACGAACAAAAAGAGCGGGTCAATATTTTACTGCTGGGCGTTGACAAACGTCCCGATGAAACATTCTCCCGGACCGATACTATGATTCTGGTAACGGTCGATCCCAACACCAGAACAGCCGGGATGCTCTCCATCCCCCGCGACCTGTGGGTTTCTATTCCCGGCTATGACGAAGATCGCATCAACAAAGCTTACTTTCTGGCCCAACGAGACAACTACCCTGGCGGCGGCCCGGCCCTGGCTATGCGCACCGTCCAGTACAACTTGGGTATGCCGGTTCACTTCTATGCTCAGATCGATTTTGAGGGTTTCCGCCAGATTGTTGACACCCTGGGTGGAATAGATATCTACGTCCCCGAAACCATCGATGACCCCACATTCCCTGACAATAATTATGGTTACGATCCATTCTACATTGAGGCCGGGCAGCATACCCTAGACGGCTATAACGCCTTGCGTTATGCTCGCACCCGGGCCACCGCCAAAGCCGACTTCGACCGGGCTAGGCGACAGCAAGCCGTTTTGCTGGCCATCAAAGACAAGGCCCTTCAGCTCAACATGGTACCAAAAATTCCTGAACTGTGGAATACGATGGCGGGAGCTTTTGAGACCAATCTGGAGCTGATCGACATTGTGGAATTATCGCAAGTGGCTGATGAGATCGACCCTGACAGCATCCAAACGGCCGTACTCGACACTAATTACACCTATGACTATATCGTGCCCGATACTGGAGCGCAGGTACTGATCCCGCTGCGGGAAAAAATTCGGGTGTTGGTCGATCAAATGTTTGCCGAGTCCACGCCGGTTGAGGGGCCGTCGGCGGCCGAGGTTCAAGCGATCGAAGCGGCGCAAACCGCTCAGGCCCAGGCTCTGGCCCAGGAGATCGAGCAAAAGGTGCAGCGCCAGGAAGAGATCAAAGCATTCCTCAGCCAGGAGGACGCCAGGTTAGTCGTCCAAAATGGGACCAATATCCCCGGGTTAGCTGCTCAAACCGCTGCTTTCCTCAAACAAAACGGGTTTAACATCCTTCAGTTTGGTCCAGCCGATAGCACCACTTACCCCCACACGGTTATTGTGGTCTACAATGAAGATAAGGCCTATACGTTGCAGGTACTGACTGCCCTGTTTGAAGTTGAACCGGAGAACATCCGGCGCAGTCCCAACCTCAAGAGTGAGATGGATTTCAGAGTGATTATCGGCAGTGATTTTGATCTCTCCGGGCCGCAACCGCTGGCCCCCGAAGAATAAATTGCCAAACCTCCGGTTATTATTTTCCAAACACCCCAGCCTATCCTAAAATCAGGGATAGGCTTTTTCATAGATTCAGCAGTGGAGATTTTCTGATGTTCTACCGGGCAATTCTCTTCGATATGGATGGCGTTATTGTTGACACGCACCAGGCAGTGACAGATTTTTGGCAAAGATGGTCAAAAATACACCACATTGAGTTAACTTCCACCGATTTCCACCAGCATATTTACGGCTGCCCGGCCAATCACACCCTCGATGTGTTCTTTTCGCACCTGACTTCAACTGAGCGCCAGGCCATCAATACGGATATGGTGACCTACGAAATCAACCAGACTTACACGGCGGTCAACGGGGTAGTCCCGTTTTTGCGCACCTTGCAGGCGCAGAATTTCCCCATCGCTCTGGTTACCAGCGGCGAACATTGGAAGGTCAACGCTGTGTTAACCCAACTTGAACTTGAGCATGTCTTTACGGTTACCGTCACTGCCAGTGATATTAAACGAGGTAAACCCCAACCGGACTGTTACCTGCTGGCCGCCGAACGTCTGGATCAACCAGTGGAGCAATGCATCGTCTTTGAGGATGCGCTCAGCGGCGTAAAAGCCGCCGTGGCCGCCGGGACGCTGTGCGTTGGCATTCAGCCGTGGAATGGGCATGTCCTTCTCCAGGCGGGCGCTCGTTATGTAGTGCCCGATTTCAACGCCATCTCACTCCAAGTCAGCGCCAATGGCCCCAACAGCCTCCACCTACAAGTTGGCTCTGCGGCCAGCCTGTCATTACAACCCAGGAGGTAAGAGCAATGATTGACCCTACGATTGTTTGTAGTTTCCTATACGTGATTACCAAATATGGCTATCCTCCGCCCCCAGAGCAGACCGGAACCTACCTAACCGAGATGAAGGCGCTTGGCTTCCAGAGCGTGGAATTGGAAGGGATCAGGCGCGACCACCTGCGGGCTGTCCACAACCGGCGGCATGAAATTGCCTACCAACTCCGCCAGCTTGAACTTGCAGCGCCCTACTTTTGCATCGTCCTGCCCGGCCTGGCTTCGGCCAGCGGGCCGGAACGGGAGCAAAATTTGCAGCTTTTCCGTCTGGGCTGCGAGACGGCGGCGCGGTTGGGTGCAATCGGCGTGCTCGACAACGCCCCCTTACCCCCATACGTCTTTCCCAACGATATTCCTATCGTGCGCCATTACGATGAAGCAGTGCTCCAAACCGGAATGTTGCCCAAAGATTTATCCTGGTCGGCCTACTGGGCCGAACTGGTGGCGACTTACCAGGTGGCCTGCGACATTGCCAATGAATTTGGCCTCACCTATCACCTGCACCCCTGCCTGGGCGTGCTGGCCGCCACTACCGAAGGTTTTCTCTACTTTCGCGACGCCGTCAAACGCGACAACCTCCGCTTCACCCTCGACACGGCCAACCAGTTTGTGCAAAAGGACAACCTGGCCCTCTCACTGCGGCGATTGGCCGGTTGTCTCGACTACATCCATTTGTCCGACAATCGGGGCAACCAGGTTGAACATCTGGCCCCGGAGCAAGGCGCGATCAACTGGGACATCTTTTTCGAGACCCTCGATTTGATCGGCTTCAAGGGTCACATCGGCATCGATGTAGGGGGGAACGAGTCTGGCGTGGCCGACCTGGAAGAGGCTTACCGGCAAACTGCAGCCTGGTTGGCCGGGCGGTGGGGGTTGGGTTAGTTGGTTAGTTGGTTAGTTGGTTAGTAGGATAGTTAGTTGGTTAGTTGGCTGGGGGATTGGGTAACGAAGCCCCGCCAGACGCCGCCGGGAGCAGCAACGAACAACTCTCCGGCCGGACCCCAGGCCAACGACTCAATCACTTCACCCTTCAACTCGTCCGGGCCAATCGGTTGCCAGCTCTGACCCCAATCGAGCGATTGGTATACCCCGGCATAGGCGGTCCCGGCGAACAGCCGCCGGGGATCGTCCGGATCGGCCAAAAAGGCCGTCACCGACACGTCGGCCAAACCCTGTCCCCAGCCGAGCAAAGACTCACCATGTTGGAGCGTGTTGCCGTCATCGAGGCTGCGGTAAGCCCGGTGGGTTGTGCCGATGTAGAGCACCGCGCCGCCGCCCAAATTCTCCGGCCGCGGCTGAACCAGCAGCGCCAGCACTGATTGGTCAAGTAACGCCGGGGCAATCCAGTCCCAGTCCGCGTTACCACGACGGCGATACAGGCCGGTATCCCCGCCCAAAAAGACGGTCGAGCCGGTGGGTATAACCGCCAGACTGGTCGCCTCCGTAGTTACGCCCAGCCCTTCCCAAAGGGCCAGCCAGCTTGCGCCGCCATCGGTACTTTCATAGACCCGCTCCCAGGCCGCCAGCATATAAACGTGATCCGGATCAGTTGGGTCAACGGCCAGAGCAGGCACGCCAACAGCCAGTGAGGGCATAGGCTGCCAGTTTTGGCCGCCATCATCGCTGCGAAAGACGCCGTTGTTGACTGTGCCAGCGTACAGCCGGGTGGGGTCACTGGGCGCCACGGCCAGCGACGCCACGCCGTGCCGGGCGAACTCCTCAGCCACTGTCACCCAGCGACCAGGGTCGGCCTGCCAGCGAAATAGACCCGTTTGCGTCCCCAACAACAGCTTATCGGATGTGGACAGCAGAACGTGGGCCTCAGGCACGCCCAGGGTGGGCGCCAGCTCTGTCCAGGTGAGGCCGCCGTCCTCGCTGCCAAATAGACCGGTCCAGCTTCCGGCCAAAAGCCGTTGCGGCTGATTGGCTGAGGGTTGCTCGATCGCGGCCAGAGCCAAAACCGCCCGGCCGGCCGGCAAACCGGCGCCGCCTTCAACCCAGGTGTCGCCGTTGTCCAAGCTGCGATAGAGTCGTCCCTGACCGGTAGCGGCGCCCAAACTGCCATCGCGCAACCACAACAACGCCGTTATCTCCTCCCTTGCCCAGGGCAGTGGCAGCGTATGCCAGGACTGGCCGCCAGCCAGGGTGCGCACCAGCCGGTCACGCAGGCTGGCCACCGCCAGGGTGGGCCTGATCGGGTTTAAGGCTATATTTGGAACATATTGGTCAGGATAGGTATTGACCCAGCTCGCTCCAAAATCCTGGCTGGTCCAGACCCCCTGGCCGGCAGTACCGGCGTAGATATACCGGCCATCAGCCGAAACAGCCAGCGACAGGATGGCCGCCGCCGCGAGAGGCAGGCTCTTCCAGCCGGACTGATCCGGCCCTTGAATGTAAAGACCGGCTGCATCAAACCCCACGTAGACTCGGCCAGTAGCGTCGGCAGCCAGGGCCAAAGCCGTCGTCGCCGGTAGACCGGCACTTACCGGCTGCCAACTGTTCCCCAGGTCTAGGCTGGTCATCAAACCATCACGCGTGGCCGCCCATACGGTTGCAACGCCGGACGAGGTGGTTACAAGCAGATCGAACACCGGGTTATCAACCAGGCCAGGGACATTGGCTCCGCTGATCCGCCAGTTTTGACCGCCATCACGACTGGCGGCCAGCCCACCCGGCGCGTAATAGCCCACCCACAGTTGGTCAGGCTCAGCCGGGTTAACTGCGATGGTCTGCACAATAGCCTGCCGCTGCAGACCGGTCTCGGCTCGTTGCCACTGCCACTGTGGAGCCAACTCCGCCTGGCAGGCAGTCAAACTGAAAAACAAGAACAAGTAAAACGTTGTGGATTGCCAGAGGTGACGCATAGAGTTCATTCATGAGTAAACAGGAATTTACTGAAGAAGGAGCGATTTTGGACCACCAGTTGGTAGCCCAGCTCTACCAACCAGATCAGCGGCGGCCAGGTCAGGGGGTGGATCAGCCAGGGCGGATAGCCAATTTCCGCCAAAACAAACATGCTGGCTCGACCGGCCCTGAGAATCCGGCCATCAGTGGTGATGATGTGCACAGCTTTTTGGCAGGCCCTATACAGTTCCGATGTCATAGGCGGTGAAGGACATTCCTGGTATGCTATCGGATAGAATTTTTGTTGGCGATCCTTGCGCCTGACCCAGGCGACAGTACGGCGTCAAAGGCCTCAGCCACCGTCCCAAAGCAACCAATGCTGTTGGAAGCGATTGTTTTCAGCAAAGCCGGTCATGAAGCTAACCCTATCGCAATGAGCAGTTTCGGGTCAATTTTTTGCAAGATGTAACGATTGCGCCGCTCCTCACCCTCAAAAGTAGACATAAAATCGATGGCCAGATAACCCCGACTAAAATAGTCTTCAAAAGCGCGGCGCACCTTCAGCCGCCAATCGAGAGCTAATTCCAGATTGGCCGCCTTGAGTCGCTGCAAATCAGCCGGTATTTCCAGTTGAAGCAGCTCATCGGTCAGGATTAGATTGGCGCGGGTAATCCAACGCTCAACACCCTGGCCGGCCACCTCGAAGACGGGAACAGCCTCCCACCACTCAACTTCCACTTGCGAGGTTGAGGCCAAACGCGGCCCTTTGACCCACCATTCAACCAGTAAACGGTCGGTGGGCAACCCGGCGTTGAGTTGGCCAAAATCAGAGCCGTAAATATCCCGCCAATAGGTC
>CAYZHI010000072.1:0-11391 GCA_964477335.1 uncultured Caldilineaceae bacterium
ACGAGGAGGTGCTGCGCGACCTGACCGGCCGTTACTTCCCGGATGCCTGCGGGGCGACAATGAGCCTGAAATCCTGCCTGTTCACCAACACGCCAGACCGTCATTTTATTATCGACCTGCACCCGACCTATCCGCAGGTTTCGTTTGCGGGCGGTTTCTCCGGTCACGGCTACAAATTCGCCAGCGTGATCGGCGAAATTATGGCCGACCTGGCCGAGCGGGGCCGCTCTCGCCACAACATCGAGTTGTTCCGGCTGGATCGGTTTGGGCTGGGAGGGCGACGTTTGGAGCGCCAACATCTATCCACCCAGCCGCACCGGCTGGACCGTGGTCAGTTTACCGGAGATTACGGGGACGCTTCTGTTCTGGCCGCAGAGGCCAAAGATGCGATCAAGCCGTTTTGGTAAAGAAAAATTAAGTCAAACGGGTGGTTTAATTTGAGTTGAAGAAATGTCGCCATAAAACGTAAAACGTGAAGCGTAATGGTTTTTTGGGCTAACCCATTACGTTTTACGTATCACGTTTTACGAAAAAGTGGATTCTAACTCATTTTGAACACATCCAAGTCAAGTAAAGGAGCAATAACAAATGAAAAAACCAGATGCCATTATCATCGGCGCCGGGATTATCGGCTGCACTACGGCTTTTGAATTGGCCAAGAAGGGCTACAAAACCCTCAATGTCGATATGCTGGGTGAGGCCGGCGCCGGCTCGACCATCAACTCGTGCGCCATCGTCCGGGCGCACTACTCCACCTACGACGGGGTGGCCCTGGCCTATGAGAATTTTTTCTACTGGCATGATTGGCCCAACTATCTTGAAACCACCGATGAGCGGGGTTTGGCCAAATTGATGAATACCGGCTCGATCTTGTTCAAAACCCAGGGGCACGACTGGCGCAAGGTTTTGAAACAGTACCAGGCGGTTGGAGTAAAATACGAGGAGTGGGATATGGCCAAGTTGAAGCAGCGCATCCCCATCTACTCGACCAAATCCTACTACCCGCCGGCCCTGCCGGATGATGAAGACGCCCCGTTTTGGCAGGAGTCTGATAAAGAGCTTGAGGGTGTAATTTTTACCCCCGAATCGGGCTATGTCAACGATCCGCAGTTGGCCACGCACAATGTGCAACGGGCCGCCGAGAATTACGGCGGCGAGTTTCTGTTCAACAGCAAAGTGGTGGACATCCGCCGGGACAGGGGCAAAGTCAGCGGGATAACCCTGGCCAACGGCGACAAAATCGATGCGCCGGTGGTGGTCAACGTGGCCGGCCCCCACTCCTATATCATCAACCGCCTGGCCGATGTGGAGAAGGGGATGAAGGTGAAAACGCGGGCGTTGCGCCATGAGGTCCATCACGTACCCTCGCCCAGTGGCTTTGATTTTGAGAAGAACGGCTTCCACACTTCCTGCGGCGATACCGGCACCTATTTCCGCCCGGAAACCGGCAACCATATCTTGGTTGGCAGCGAAGACCCTGCCTGTGATCCGCGCGAGTGGATCGATGACCCGGATAACTACAACCGCAACGTCACCGAGGCTCGCTGGAAAGCCCAGGTCTACCGCCTGGCCCGGCGTATCCCGGATTTGCCCATTCCCAATCAACCCAAAGGCATCGCCGATTTGTATGATGTCAGCGATGATTGGCTGGCGATTCTCGATAAGTCGGATTTGAAAGGCTTTTACATGGCCATTGGCAGCAGCGGCCACGAATTCAAAAACGCACCGGCTATCGGTTTGATGATGGCCGAGTTGATCGATGCTTGTGAAAAGGGGCGAGATCACGACCAGGAGCCGGTCCACGTGATAACTCGCTACAAAGGCTTTGATCTGAATGTCGGCTTCTATTCCAGGCTCAGGGATATTAATCCGGAGAGTAGTTTTTCGGTGAACGGGTAATATTTTCCCGTCTCAAGCACTTCCATCGGTCCAGCAGGCTGAAGGGGGGAGCCAGTTATTCCAACCTTCAGCCTTCGCAACACAAAACCCTCATTATCTTCAAACTTTCATGGGCGTTCCAAATCTCTGTGATTTTGTGGTAAAATTGAAGTAATTGCAATGGCAGTTGATTTCATCCAGACCTGGGACCAGTTAATATTTATCAGCCTGGAGTTTCTCATTGTGTCACTGCGTAGCACAGTTTATGCAGCGGCGTACCCGGAGTAGCCGATGCAACTGTACGAAGTCATCTGGAAAGAACAGTTTGTAGACAAAATTGAGAATAAACATCAAGTCAATCCTGATGAGGTTGAGCAAGTTTTATTTAGCCAGCCCCATGTCCGGCGAGCGCAGAAGGGTCGAGTAAAAGGCGAGAATTTATACGTGGCTTATGGTCAAACTGATGGTGGTCGCTATCTGATTGTTTTCTTTATTCACAAACCACCGGTATCTGTTTTGCCCATTTCGGCCAGAGATATGACCGTATCCGAGCGGAGGTATTATGAACAGTACCAAAAAAAAGGCTGATCCTATCCCTGAAGAGTTCAATAGTTATGAAGAGGCTGCTGAGTTTTGGGATACTCACGACACTACGGATTACCCTGACCAGTTTGAAGTAATAGCGGTGGAGGCTAAGTTCAAGAGGCGACGTTATGAAGTCGAGATAGATGAAGATGTTATCAAGTTGCTTCGCCAGCGAGCGCAGAAGCTAGGCGTTAGTGTGAGCTATTTGACTAATGATATGCTGCGTCGTCAGATTATGCCCGGTAGATAGTTTGAAGCTTACAAGTCTATCAATATAAGATTCCTTGAGGAGGATCCGATGCACAATCAAGCACGACTGGTCATTATTGGGGCCGGCATTGTCGGCTGTAGCGCGGCCTATCACCTGGTTAAAAAAGGCTGGCGCGACATTGTGGTGGTTGACCAAAGTGACCTGTATAAAACGGGCGGCTCGACCTCGCACGCGCCGGGGCTGGTTTTCCAGACCAACGGCTCAAAGATGATGTGTGAATTTGCCCAATACACCGTCCAGCTTTTCAACCAATTCCATACCGAGGAATTACCCACCGTCTACCCGGTCGGCGGGATCGAGGTAGCGACCACGCCGGAGCGGCTGGCCGAATTGAAACGGCGGTACGGCTTTGCCACGGCCTACGGCCTGGAGGCGCACCTGATCTCCCCGGCTGAAGTCAGGCAGATGATCCCCATCCTGGACGACCGCCAAATTCTGGGCGGCTACTACGTCCCCAGTGACTGCGACGTACGGGCGGTCAACTGCGCTGAAGCCCTGGCCAGGGCGGCTCAGGCCGAGGGCGCGGCCACCTTCTATGGCGATATCCCGGTGACGCAGATCGAATTTGAAACCAGAAATGGTCACGTGGCCGCGGTGGTTACCCCCAAAGGCCGCATCGCGACCGAGCAGGTGCTGCTCTGCACCAACATTTGGGCGCCGATTCTGGGCGACAAGGTTGGGGTGACCATTCCGTTGCTGGGGGTGGAGCATTTGTACGCTATCACTACGGCGCTGCCGGAGCTGGCCGGGGCCAAAGCCGACGTGGAGCAGCCCATCCTGCGCCACCAGGACCGGGCCATGTATTTTCGCCAGCACCGGGAGGCTTACGGCATCGGTTCGTATAATCACGCCCCGCTGCTGGTCGATCCCTGGGAATTGGACGGCGTCAGGCTGGCCGAGCGGGAGTTCACCCCAGAGCATTTTGAGGACTCCTGGCAGGCGACGAATGAGTTGTTGCCGGCCACGCAAGGTGCCGGCCTGACCCGCAAATTCAACGGCATGTTCTCCTTTACCATCGACGGGATGCCAATTATGGGCGAGGCCGCCCAGCTCAAAGGTTTCTGGACCGCGGTTGGGGTGTGGGTGACCCATTCGGGCGGGGTGGGCCGGGCCATCGCCGAGTGGCTGGCGGACGGGGTCACCGGGCTGGACCTGCGCGAGGCGGATATCAACCGTTTTCACGGTTATGCCAAAACCAAAAGCTACATTCAGGCCCGCTGCCACACCCAGTACGACGAGGTCTACGACATCATCCATCCGCTGCAACAGATGGAGCATCCCCGCAACCTCCGGCTCAGCCCGGTTCATGCCTGGCTGCAAGGGCAGGAGGCGCACTTCTTTGAAAGCGCCGGCTGGGAGCGGCCGCAATGGTTTGAGGCCAATGCCACGCTGTTGAGGCAGTACCAGATTCCGGCTCGCGCCGGCTGGGCGGCGTTGAATTGGTCGCCCATTCAAGGAGCCGAACATCTGGCCACCCGCGAGCGGGTCGCCCTGTACGACCTGACCGCCTTTACCAAGCTGGAGGTGAGCGGGCCGGGCGCGCTGCCATTCTTGAATTACGTGGCTGCCAACCAGATTGACCAGCCGGTTGGCAAGGTGGTCTACACCGCCCTGCTCAACCAAAACGGCGGCATCAAGGCCGACCTGACCATTACCCGCACTGCCGCCGACAGTTTTCTGGTGCTGACCGGCGGCGGCAGCGGGATGCTCGACCTGGCCTGGCTGCGGCAACAGGCGCCGGCCGATGGCTCGGTGCAGATTACCGACGTAACCTCCAACTATTGCGCCCTGGGGCTGTGGGGGCCGCAAGCGCGAGCGGTATTGCAGGCCGTCTGCGGTGAGGATGTGTCAAACCAGGCTTTGCCTTACTTTTGGGCCAGGCAACTTGCCATCGAGACCGTGCCCGCTTTCGCCTTGCGGGTTTCGTATGTGGGCGAATTGGGTTGGGAAATTTATACTCCAACCGAATACGGCTTGCGGCTGTGGGAGGTGCTGTGGGCGGCCGGCCAAGCTCACGGGATCATTGCCGGCGGCTTTGGCGCCTTTGACTCGCTGCGGCTGGAAAAGGGGTATCGCTCTTGGGGCGCCGATATTCACACGGAGTACAATCCCTTTGAAGCCGGGCTGGAGTGGGCCGTTAGACTCAATAAAGGTGATTTTTTGGGGCGGGCAGCGCTGCTCAAAATCAAGGAAAGCGGGGTTAGCCGCAGGTTGTGCTGCCTGACCCTGGATGATCCACAAGCCGTGGCCCTGGGTAAAGAGCCAATCCTGGCCGGTGATCAACTGCTGGGCTATGTGACCAGCGCCAATTATGGCTACTCCGTCGGTAAGTGGATAGTCTATGGCTATTTGCCGGTAGCATTTGCCGCCGCGGGTACCAAAGTTGACCTGCTTTATTTTGGCCAACGTTATGGCGCGACGGTCGCTCAAGAACCGCTCTATGACCCTTCCGGCTCGAAATTGAAGGGTTGAGCGCAATCGCTCGTAGCCCCAAACAAGCCGGTAGCGACGGCGTAAGAGTTATTTGGTATAACTTTAAAGTTATGGTATGATTGAGCCTGACCGGTTGAACCATAACTCTCTACTTTGGTCGAGGCATCGGTTAACCGGGTTGTCAGCAAGAAGTTGTTCGCTCTCGGGGACGGCCGGAGTTAAAAGTATTTAATCAACAAACGTCATCCGAATTTAAGCAAATCAACATCGCTTCTGTTCACTTTTCAATGACGTTCTTCACCACGCCTTCAATCACGTCTTAATTCGCTAACCTCCGGCCAGGCAGGCCAGTTCGTCATAGCTTTCGCGTAATGATCCGGATTCGTCAGGGTTTACGGCGATCTCCGGCGACTTATTTGAACCCCTTCTTGGTTTCCTCTGTTGGTTCTGGATCATTTCTAAATCATGTTTTGAGCAGTCCTGGAGAGAACTTAACCATGAATCATCCATCCACCCTAAAGTTGTTAGCCCCAGTATTATCCACAAACCAGGGATTTGAAGTTGGCCGTCGCTTGTCGAGTTAGATTAAGCCCCATGTCAACATTGAGGTTAAAGGAGGTGCACGGGCAAAAACAAAATCGATTCTATCCAGCCAAGATAAAAGACACTGTGATAACCGAGAAAAATAGATTTAGTTAGATTTTTAAACAAGGCATGCAAAAGGAGGATCGTAAATGAGAAAGCCTAGAATCTCGAAGAAACAGATGGAAAAGATTCACCCCTATATTCCCGAAGTGTACAGCCAGTACCAGCAGGGTCGAGTTAGCCGGCGCGATTTTTTGCGGATGGCGACTTTGTTGGGGATGTCGGCTGGCGCGGCCCTGGTAGCGGCTCAATGTAACGTGCCGGTTCAACCGGCGGCGCCGGCGCAAGCGCCGGCCGAAGAGGAGCAGCCCGCCGCCGCTACCGGCGCCATCAAACGCGGCGGCACCTTCACCAAGGCTATGGAGTTACAGCTCATTGACCATCCGGCTCGTTTCTCCTGGGTGCAGCAGGCCAACGTTATCCGCCAGGTGGGTGAGTATCTCACCGAAACCGGCCCCGACAACATTACCCGGCCGTTTTTGCTGGAGAGTTGGGAAGCCAGCGACGACGTCAAAACCTGGACGCTGAAATTACGCAAAGGCGTCAAGTTCAACAACGGCGACGAATTGACCGCCGATGACGTGATGTTCACCTTTGGCGAGTGGCTCAACCCCGACGTCGGCTCCTCGGTTTTGAGTTTGATGTCTTACCTGCGCGGTATGCAAGACGTGGAAAAAGTGGATGACTACACCATCCGGCTACATGGGCAAACCCCTAATATTGGCGTGCCGGAGCACCTGTTCCACTACCCGTCGATTGTGCTACATCGTAACTTTGAAGGCGACTATATCAAACAGCCCATTGGCACCGGTCCATTTACTCTGGCCGAGTACAAGGAAGGCGAACGGGCGGTGCTCAAACGCCGCGAGGACTACTGGAAGATGGGCGCCGACAACCAACCGCTGCCCTACCTGGATGAGATCATCTACGTTCATCTGGATAAAGACGCCGCCGTGGCCGCAGTGCAATCTGGCCAGGTTGACGCTATGTACCAGCCTCGCGCCAGCGACTGGCAGGCTTTGAAAGATATGCCCGGTATGGTCGTTTATACCGCTCCCACGGCTGTTACCTCGGTGCTGCGGATGCGAGTTGACGTGGACCCCTGGACCGACAACCGGGTGCGCCAGGCCCTCAGAATGTGCCAGGATCGCGAACGCATTCTGCAACTGGCCTACTTTGGCCAGGGCGACCTGGGCATCGATGCTCACGTGGCCCCGGTCCACCCGGCCTATTGTGAGAAGCCGATTCCCAAGTATGATCCAGAGAAGGCCAAGCAGCTTCTGGCTGAGGCTGGTTATCCTGATGGTCTCAAGGTCACGCTGGCCACCAAGAATGACCTGGAAGAGCCGGAATATGCCCAGGCCCTGAAGGAAATGGCTGCGCCGGCTGGTTTTGATATTACCCTTGACATCACCGACCCCAGCGGCTATTGGGATCGCTGGACCGAAGTGGATTTGGGTATGACCTCCTGGACTCACCGCCCGTTGGACACGATGGTGCTGCCGCTGGGTTATACCGCTGATGCCAATGGCGTTCCGGTTGAATGGAACGAAACCCGTTGGGTCGATGAAGAGTTCCAAAAGTTACTGAGTCAGGCCGAGCAAACGCTGGATGTCGAGGCGCGGCGGGCGATTATGTGCCAGATCGAGGATATTTTCATGGAGCGTGGGCCGATCGGCATCGCTTACTGGAAGCGGGTCTGGAACATTGTGCCTGAGAAATTCAAAGATATTGCCGCCCACCCCACCGAATACGACCTGCTGCACGAAGTCTGGCTGGACGCCTGATTGGTTCAGGCTGTGTTTTGAAATTACCTCGTTCCCAAACTCACGCGAAGCGTGGGAACGAGGTGGATAGGGGTGAATGGCAACCCATTTGCCCCTATCAAGATAAATTTCCTGCTTCATCTTGAACCCTTTCCGTTAACCAAAATAAAATAAGTGCCCCTCGATGTTGGGGGTGTAACCGTTTGGGAGGCGCGTAGTAATGGCTCGATTTCTTTTACGGAGTGTTATTTCGACGATTATCACCATGCTGATAGTCTCCATTACGCTATTCTTTTTGCTGGAAGTGGGCACCGGTGATGTCGCCCTAAAAATCCTGGGAGTCTTCTCGAGTGAGGAACAACGGGCCTCGTATCGGGCGCAATTGGGCTTGGACCAACCGGCCTGGCAGCGCTACCTGGACTGGCTACTTGGCAGCGATTGGCGGGCCAGGCGGTTGGTCGGTTACCCGCTGGTAAGCGTGGCCAATCTCCAAACCGGCGAGCAGGAGTGGTGGGCCGATGTAGACGGCCAACTGACTCGCTGGAAGCTGGAAGGCGGCAAACTAATGGCCCTGCGCCGCCAGCCCGATGGCTCCGCTACGTCGCACCTGATTAGTGGGGGGTGGGTTCAGGATCCGGCAACCGGCCAGGAGATTTTCTGGGGGGTCGATACCGATAACCGGGCGGCGCTGTGGGTACGCGGCGAGGGCACTACTGTTTATGTACGAACTAAAACTGGCATGCAGGAGCAAAAAGATGGCGCGGTGAAGTTTGTCCCGCTCCGGAAAGGGCTGCTGCGGGGTGATACCGGGATGTCCTTGCAGACCGGCCGGCCGGTCTCCGCAACCCTGTGGACGCGGGTACGCAATACGGCTATTTTGGCGGGGGTGGCCTTTCTCTTTATTATGCCCCTGGCCCTGTTCTTTGGCATTTTGGCCGGTATCAACGAGGGTAGACCGATCGATCGGGCTATCTCCGTGACCAGCCTGGCCGCCACGGCCACACCCGAGTTCGTCACCGGGGTGTTTCTCATCCTGATTTTTGGCATCTGGTTGAAATGGTTGCCAGCCATCGCCGTCTTCTTAAGTGACGATGCGCTATTAAAAGATCCCAAGTTAATTATTTTACCGGTGCTAACGCTCACCGCCGTTGAGTTGGGCTACGTGGCCCGGATGACCCGGGCCAGTATGGTGGAGGTTATGGGCGCGCCCTACATTCGGACGGCTATTCTCAAGGGGATGCCCCGCTGGCGGGTGGTGCTGCGCCATGCCGTGCGCAACGCCTTGATGGCCCCCATCACCATTATTATGCTCCACGTCAATTGGTTGATCGGCGGATTAGTGGTCGTTGAAGCCATTTTTGGCTACCCCGGACTGGGCAAATATATTTATGACGCCGCCATCTTTGGCGATTTCAACGCCGTTGAAGCCGCGGCTATGTTAACCGTGACCATCGCCGTGACTACTCGCCTTATTGGCGACTTGGCGTACACGCTGTTGAATCCCAGAATTCGGTATGCCTGATTTTGATTTACGATTTTGGATTTACGACACTTGCCCCGGAACGAAGTGAAGGGGTTTGCAATTTGCCCTTGTCCTTCACCAGTCAAAATCCAAAATTGGTAAGGAGGTTTGTATGGCTGTAGCACAACCAACTGCCGGAACAATTCCTCGACCGTCGCGCTGGCAATCGCTGTGGAAGAGTATCTCCATCGTGCTGGAGTCGCGCGTAGCTACAATTGGGCTGATCATGGTGTTGTTTTGGCTGGTCGTCGGACTTGTCTCGCTATTCTGGACGCCTTATCCGCCCAATGCCCCAATCTTTGACCAGAATTTGCCGCCCAACCCGGTCAATTGGATTGGCACCGACCATCTGGGCCGCGATATTCTGTCTCGGTTAATGACCGGGACCCAGGTGATTTTGTTGAAAACGCGCGTGCCTGAAGCCGGCCTGGATAGTTATATGATCTTCTTCGCCGCCCTGGCTGGACTGGTTAGCCTGGTCGGTCTGGGGATGGTTTGGGCGCGCATGTTTAGCCGGTTCAAGGGCATCTTCTTGAGTGTGCTGGCCCTGGCCGGAGTCGCCCTGCTTGGTTATGTGGCGGCGCTGCTCTTTGGCTGGGCGCTCGTCCAGACAGTCTCGTTGGCCCTGGTGGGCCTGATTTTTCTGGGGATCGTTCTGTTTGTTTACATCTGGGGCTGGCTCAAGGCCGGCTCGCTCAAACTTGCCCGGATAATGATTATGTGGACTGTTGGCCTGCTTCTGCTGTTCATTCTGCCCCCGGCCTCATTTCCTGTTCAGGGCACTTTGGTGCCGACCTATTCCATTCCCATTGGGGTAGCCATTTGGGGCGTTATTGGTTCGGTCGCGGTTGGCTCGTTTATGGGGCTTAACGCCGGCTATCGCGGCGGCTGGTCCGACCAGGGGATTATGCAGGTGCTCGATGCTTTGATTGCCTTTCCGCAAATTGTGCTCTACCTGGTGGTAATTTCGGCTCTGGGCCAGGGTGATCTAGTCGTAATTCTGGCCATTACCGTGACTGGCGCGCCGGGGGTGACCCGGCTGGTGCGCAGCCTGACGTTGGATATCAAAACGCGTGACTATATCCGGGCGGCTGAAACCCGCGGCGAAAAGCCCTGGTATGTTATGTTTTGGGAAACTTTGCCCAATGCCCGCGGTCCCATCCTGGTCGACTCGATGCTGCGGGTTGGTTATGCCATCTTTGCCATCGGCACCCTGGGTTTCTTGGGGATTGGCTTGCCGCCCCCCGACCCGGATTGGGGCAATATGGTCAACGAGGCGCGCCGCGGCATCTTTGCCAATCCCCTGGCCGTCATCTGGCCGTCGCTGGCCATTGCCAGCCTGGTGATTGGTTTGAACCTTTTTGCCGATGGTCTGCGGGAGGAGTTGACCCGGTATCAAAAGTAAAACGGTTAGGTGGATAGTTGGCTAGATGGTTGGATAGCCCGGCAGTAACCAACCAGCCAACCAACCAACTAACCAACCAAAGGAGTGACTATGACGATAACACCAATTGACGATAAAGCGCCTGTCCTCAAATTGGAGCAGGTGGCGGTGGCCTATAAAGTTCGCGGCGGCGAGATCGAAGCTGTGCAGGATGTCTCCTTTGAAATTCACCGGGGCGAGGCCCACGGCATCGTGGGCGAGTCCGGTTGCGGCAAAAGCACCGTGGCCTGGGCCATTCTCAACTTTTTGGGGGCTAATGGTTACGTCAAGCGCGGCAGCATCAAGTTTATGGGCCAGGAGTTGGTGGGCAAGCGCGGCGAAGAACTGCGCCGGTTACGGGGCGACCAGATCGCTATGGTTTACCAGGACCCGATGCAGGCCCTCAATCCGTCGATGCGCATTGGCGACCAGCTGAAAGAGGTTCTAACCGTGCACCGGGGCCTGAGCGACCAGGAGGCAGAAAAGCGATGCATTGGGATGTTGGAGCGGGTCTACATGCCCGACGCGGCCAATATGATGCGGCGTTTTCCCCACCAGATCTCCGGCGGCCAGCAGCAGCGGGTGGTCATTGCGATGGCTCTGCTCAATAACCCGGCCCTGCTGATTATGGACGAACCGACCACGGCTCTGGACGTGACCGTGGAGGCCGCCGTGCTGGACCTGATTGCCGAGCTGCGCCGTGATTTTGACACGGCCATCATGTACATCACTCACAACCTGGGGGTGGTGGCCCGGGTTTCCAATATGGTCGGGGTGATGTATGCTGGCGAGATGGTCGAACGGGCCAGCGCGACCGAAATCTTCAAAAACCCGCAGCATCCTTATACCCAGGGCCTTATCCGCTGCG
>CAYZHI010000073.1:0-9436 GCA_964477335.1 uncultured Caldilineaceae bacterium
GTCCATGGTCATCGACTCTTACATTGTCAACCGGCAGGCGGACGTAGCGGCGGAACGGTTGAAAACCTTCGATCAGGCCACTCAGATTCGAGCGCTGGGTCGCTGGTCGGCGACCTATGTGGCGGCCGGGCGAGCCGCCGAAGCGCAAGCAGTGAATGAATTGGCCCTGGCCTTGAAAGAGTCGCAGGGGTGGAGCCCGGAGACTATCTCAACAGTAGCCAGCGAGCTGGCCGCCGAGTTCCAGAATGACAGCGCCAAAGCTCAGGCCATCAACACTTTTGCCTATACCCTGGGTCAGGTTCCCCTTCCGCAGGAGGGCCAGCCCACCGCGCCAGCCGAGGCGGCGCCCGCTGAACCCGCGCCGGCCGAGACAGCTCCTGTTGAACCCCCACCTGCCGCTGAAGGAGGCGGCTTATTGAGTTGGCAGGCCGGCCTGCTCTGCTGTTTGGGCCTCATTTTGCTTGCTTTAATCGCCTTCGTCCTTTACCAGCGGTTCGGTCGCAAGAAAGCTCCGGCCAAACCCGCGGTGGTCTGGGTTGGTGAGGGACCGCCTCCCATCAAGAGTTGGAGTGCGACGTATAAGCTGGGCCAGGATAATTATGATGAGCAGATCAATATTGAAACGTCTGACGGGTTACTGGCCGGCGGGGTAGGGGTAGGCATCTCAGAGGCGCTGCCCAGAGCCGTTATTCCCGGCACCAGTCCCAAGCAGGTGACTGCCTTTGACGTGTGGGTTTTTGATAAAACTGATATCACCAACTACGCCAAAGTCGTGATGAGCCAACAGGCATATGGGGATCCATCGAACCAGGCGGCCATTGCTGAAGATCCTCAGGCTGAGGCAATTCTAGCTGAACCGGGCAAAGAGTTCACCATTGAAACTTCGGCTATGCGGGTTCAGGCCAAAATTGAGGAGATGGAGTACGGCGAAGGCGGCCAGGTCTTCTTCAACAAGCTCAAAGTGAAGCTGGATGTCTTCTTAAAAGAGGGTATCGACTTCGAGAAACCAATGCCTATCCCGGATCAATACAAGAGTTAGCCGGGGAGAGTATCCCTTTTGATCTAACCGAGCGATGGCGAATACCATCGCTCTTTTTTGTTTAAACCCTTTCTAATGGATTGAAGAGTTTACTGTATTCTTGCAGGGCAAACCGGTCGGTCATTCCGGCGATGTAATCACAAACCGTGCGCGGCAACCCCCGCTGCTCAACCAGGGCCTGGACACTCTTGGGCAAGATGATGGGCGAATGGGCATAGGCGTTGAACAGCTCACTGATGAAGCGTTTAGCCTTCAAGTCCATGCGCATCACCCGCCAGTGGGTATAAAGATTTTCAAGCAAAAAATCCTTGAGCTGACGATTCAGTTGCTGGACACGGGTGGAGTGAGTGACAATATTATGCGGTAAATTACGTACATCGGCGACGCTGTTGATCTGCTGGGCGTTTAGCTGCTCGCTGGTAGCCTGAATCACATCACTGACCTCCTGGCCCACCAGCCGCCGAATAATGCGATGGCGGTCCATCTCACTAAAACCCTGGCCAGGATCGATATCCAACTCAGCGGTAACCAGCCGCCAAAATTCGATGTCAGCCAGTTGTTCCGGCACAATCAAGCCGGAGCGAAGCCCATCGTCCAGATCGGCCGTGGTGTAGGCGATTTCGTCGGCAAAATTGACAATTTGAGCCTCGACGGTGGGCCGCCACTGCGGCTCAAAATCGGTGACCGTGCTGCGATCATACTCGGTTTCGTGTTTTAGAATACCCTCGCGCACTTCCCAGGTAAGATTAAGCCCTCTGAAGTCAGGAAAGCGATTTTCTAACTTCTCAACTATCCGAAAACTTTGGTAATTGTGGTCAAAGCCACCGTGATCGGCCATGAGCAAATTCAGAGCCGTTTCCCCGCTGTGCCCGAACGGGCTGTGTCCCAGGTCGTGCGCCAGGCAGATGGCCTCAGTCAAATCCTCATTGACCTGCAAGGCCCGGGCAATGGTCCGGCCAATTTGGGCCACCTCAACAGTGTGAGTAAGACGGGTCCGGTAATAGTCCCCTTCGGTGATGATGAAGACCTGCGTTTTATACTCCAACCGGCGGAAGGCGGTGGTATGGATGATACGGTCGCGATCGCGCTGGTAAGCCGTCCGGTAGGCATGCTCATCTTCCGCAACCGCGCGTCCCAGCGAGTCCCGGCTGCACATCCCATATGGCGCCAGCCGTTCGGCTTCCTGGGTTTCGATTTCGGCTCGAGAGATAGACATTTTCCCTGTCCCCCTTTCATCATTTTATTGATATTATAACACGCTTTTGTTGAGACGCCTTTGGTTCAAGAAAATTCATCCGATCATTCGAGAGGATAATGGATGACTAAGCCAATATGCCTAGGCCATAAGCATATTTGACAGGCTCAGCTATATGATTCCCCTACAAAGAATTATGTCTGGTCAGCCGATGTAAACAAAACCCGATTGTGGCATAATATTATGGTAAAGTCATTAAGGACTCAAATGTTGCTTCAGGGTAAAACGATGACAAAAATTCGCTGGCTGTTGGTGATTACCATTATCTATGTAGCCGTTTTGGCGGTAGGCTATCGTCTGACTCAGCCTGAACCGGAAACGGTTGCAGCCGCGCCGGTCCCTCCGGCGTCTGTCCGGGTCAAAACCGAGTCAATTTTGGCGCAAGCAATGACAATCGAAGCGGTAGAGACCCGCGGCCTGGCCAGATTGGTGGAGCCGGTAACCCTCTTTGAGTCGAGTGAGCTTGGCTTTCACCTCAGCTATCCGGCAACCTGGCAAACCTTGACTCCCTCTACCACCATGGCCGTCTTCAAATCGCCAGATGGGACCAGTTTGGTTAAAGTGGAAGCGGTGGGGCCGCGACCGGCGGATGGGCTGGCCCCCTTTGTTGATCGCAGTCTGGGGCCGGATGCGGTGTTGAGCCGCCAGATGCTCACCATTCACGGCCAGCCGGCCGAACGAGTGCTGGTTTACTCGAAGCAGGCCGGCGGCCAGGTGACCACCTTCTACATCGACGTTAACGGCTCGATTTTTGTAGTTACGGGCGTCGGCGAGCAACGGTCAATCGAGCTGATTGCTCGTTCCTTCAACGGGCCGCTGGCTGTGGCCCAAAGATAGGCCCAAATCGATAATCGGCTTAATCAATGACACCCCCTGAAAAATCAGGGGGTGTTTTGGTTTGGTTGGCGCGCTTAAAACTATTCGTTCGCCTGATTGACGACAACTGAACCTTGTTGTATGCTGAACTTACTTGGCTTATGTTCAGAACAAATGCTTATTATGTAGGGGCGCAAGGCCTTGCGCCCCTACAATGCACTTGTATTTAACATAAGCGACTTACTTCAATTTGGGAGGGCAGCGATGAGTAGACGATCCGACTATGCGCTGGCTCAACCGCCGCGGCGAGTGCCCTGGTTGGTGCGCAGCCAGGTTCTATTTGGCGGATTCATGAACCAATTTGGCTGGTTGTTTTTTGGTTTCGGCCTCATCTTTGTCTGGATTTTCGGCCTGAATGCAGATTTGAGCAGCTTGCTGATCCCTTTACGAACAATGGAAACGGCCGAAGGGATGGTGTTGCGGGTTGAAGAAACCAGCGCCACAGTCAATGAGACGCCGGTCTACGCCTACACCTACATCTTTCGCGTTGAAAGCCTGGAACAGGAGTTTCAGGGTAGCTCTTATTCAACCGGACGCCAGTTTGAACCGGGCTGGATTGTAACCATTGAATACGCCCGGAGTAACCCGGAGGTCTCGCGGATTCACGGGATGCGCCAGGCCATCTTTGGGCCCTGGGTGCTCTGCCTGGTGTTCATCTTTCCCCTAATCGGCCTGGTTTTTATTATTGTGGGCTTGCGCAATGGGTTCAAGGCCAACCGGCTGCTGGCCAACGGCCAGATCGCCTGGGGCCAGTTGAAGGCGAAGGAGCCGACCAGCACCACGGTTAATGACCAACCGGTCTATAAGCTCACTTTTGAATTCCAGGCTGATGATGGAGCCATTTACGAAGTGGTGGCCAAAACCCATTTGCCTCACCTGCTGGAAGATGAAGCTGAGGAACAAGTACTGTATAACCCCCGCCGGCCCGCCTATGCCGTTTTGCTCGATCAATTGCCCGGCTCACCTGATCTGGATGAGCTGGGTTATATCCACCCGGCCAGCTTGCGCAGCGGAGTGCTGCCGCTGCTCTTACCCGGCCTGACTCTCTTGATTCACGGTACCGCTTTTCTGCTGGCGGTTCTTTGAACCGGGAAAGTTGTGAATTCGAACCGGCAATCGATAAATTGAGTTAAAGGTCTAAGGCTGTTGCTCCAACAGGGTCAGCTTGGCCTGCAGATCGGCAATCATCTGCTCGATTTCTTCGATCTCATTTTGCAGCTTGAGCGGCGCGCTGCTGAGACTGCCGTACGTGGCCGCATCTTCCATCAATTTATTTAAATTACCGGTGTAGCGCACCAACTGGCGCTTGAGGGAATAAACCATCTGCTCCCGTTGTTGTTTATCGAGCGATTGGATGGCGTTATCTAAACTTAGCTCAACCGCGGCATCCTGATCTTTGGTTTCCAGGCGTTGCGAAACTCGCGCAAACAATCCCTGCGGCGCCGCCGTCGAGTCAGTTGCCTGGGTCTCGGGGAGTGCGGCCGGTACTTGTTCTGGCGCGGGAGCCGCCACCCGCCTATATTTCTCTTGATGGCCGGTGAAGTTCTCCACCAGGGCCAGGGCCGGCGCAGCCGTGGTCGGTTCCAACAACCAACGCCCTAATGTCAGGCGATAGGTCGGATTAAGACGATGGACCACGCGGCTCAACGTCTCCTGCAATTCAAGGGGTAGGGCGCCCGCCAAACTCTCATCCTTTTGCCAGTCACGCCAACCCCGCAAGTCGTCAACATCGCCGGTGATTTCCTCGGCAATTAACTCAGCCAGTTGGTTGGAAAAGAGATAGTAGCCGGAAGTTTCCGGATTCTTAGCAACCAGGCCGCGCCTTTCCAAATCTTCCACAGACTGGCCGGCCCTGACGTAAAAACGCTCCAGGTTATTGACCGTATCTTCACCGGTTTTGCTCGCTGGCCCGCGCCCCGAGTAGTCACCGCCACCGGCGCCGGCCAATTCGGCCAGCGTGTCCTTGCCAACCTGTTGCTCCAGGGCCCGCATAGCCATCACGGTCAACAAAATTTTCTGAGCGTCGCTGGAATTCTGCCAATAATCCTGAAAGATCGGTTCGGCTTCGCTGTGCACCTTGTCGATCACAAATTGACGTCGGGCCGCGTCATCCAGGCCCTGCTGGTGGGCCGCATAGAGATGGTGGCAAGCCATCTGTAAGAAGTGAGGATGAAATCCGGCGATTCCAAAAATCAGGTTCAACTCACTCAGCAAAAACTTCACCCCGGCGCCGGCCAGGTAGGTGTCAATCAATTGGGTGGCGTCGGTCTCGCTAAAAGGACGCAGGTTGATACTGGCAAAAATATTGAAGAACGGCGAGGAGCGCACCTTTTCGGAGTGGGTTAACTTAACCAACTCCTCCCGGCTGGACGTAACCAGAGCCAGGTTGTGATGAATGGCCAGCGCCCGTAATCCGGCAAAAAAATCGTTGTCAAAATTCTGGTTACGGGTAACATTCTCAAACTCGTCCAGCAGGAGCACGATGTAGAGCTCGGCTTCATCGACCAGGCTAAAAATATCATCCAAGGTGTAGTTGTCGATGGCCTCGGCTTTAAGGGCCAACTCTATTTCGTCGGCGATATCCGGCTGCTCTTTCACCGCCCGCCTGATCGAGCGCAAGACCCGTTGCCAGAAGCGGGTCGGTTTGGTGTCGGACTCCAGAAAGGCAAAATCTTGATAAATAAACGTGTACTTGTTCAGGTCAAGGCCAAACTGGGTCTGGATATCAGGATGTCCCAACACCTTCAACAACGAAGTTTTACCCATGCGCCGTTCGCCCACAATGGAGCTTGACTCAAAAGCTGACAGCAGGCGACTGTAGACCTGTTCAAGTTCGCGGCGGTGCCCAATAAATCGGGCCGGGTCATCGATAGGTTTACCGTAGCTAAATGGGTTGATACTCATGGCGAATTCTCCTCCAGGCTGAATATCGACAGGTTCTGGCAGCCAAAATTTAGGGCGGCTGGCTTATGGGTTGGCCCAACTGATCCGCTCTTCCAGCCAACCCCTTGAGTTGGCCTGGTCATAAAAAACAATGCCATCGGCTGAGCCCACCATATCGAGCAATTTTCGTTCGCCGGAACCGTTGGCGGTAAGCCCATAGATGGCCCACTGGCCATCCCGGTCGCTGACAAAGGCAACCGCCCGACCATCGGGGCTCCAGGTGGGCAAACCATCTCGGGCCGGATTGGTGGTGAGCTGTTTGAGGCTGGAACCATCGCTATTGATAACGTAGATGTCCCAATTACCTTCATTTTGGGCCATAAAAGCCACCTGCCGCCCGTTTGGGGACAGAGCCGGCGCAGAGTCGCCTCCGGCTGAGGTCAGGCTGGTAATCTCGGCAAAATCGGCGCCGGTCAGGCGCAAACCCGGCGCCGTGTTACCCCACCCTTTAAAAACAATCTGACCATCGCGGCCCCAACTGGGATATTCTCCGTCAACCCCAAGCTGGCTGGTTTGATTATTGCGGAACTCCACATCGGCTTGAGCCTGGTACAGGCGCGCCCCGCGGTCGCCGGCGCGGCGCGAGAAAAAGAGGATTGAATTTCCATCCGGGCTCCAGGTGGGCAGTTCATCCTCCAAAAAGTTGGTGATCAAATATTCATTGCCGCCGGCGCTGCTGGCCGTTATCAGACCACGTGAGGAACCCGCCCACGATTGAAAGGCCAGGCGCGAGCCGTCGGCGTTGAAGGCCGGCTGGCTGGCCTCGAAGCGATAGCGGCGACTTGCGCCGCTGGCCACGTCGCCAAAGTAGATGTGATAGGTGGTCCCGTCAAAACCGGGATAAGCGATAACGCCGCTCAGCGGTATTACCGAGGCCAGGGTGGGCGTTGAAGTTGGGGACGGCGGCAACGTTGCCGTGGGACTGGGCAGAGCGGTCGGCGTGGGTGTGGCGGACGGCGGGGGTGTGGCGGTTGGTAACGGGGTTGAACTATTGGCTGCAAATGCCACCTCTGTTGCTCGCAATCCGGCCTCCATCGTCGCCAATTCGGCCTGCACGGCCGTGGCAGTGATCTGGGCCAGAGCCAGGGCGGCCTTGGCTTCTTCGGCTTGCACCGTTGCCCTCAGTTCGGCTTCTTGCAAACTGCCCTCTTGTTCCAGCCGGGCCAACTGAGTACTGGCCGCAGCCACGGTCGCCTGGAAACGAACGGCCTCGGTAACGCGCAGCGATTGAGCGGCGTCGAGGGCGGCGCTGGATTGCTGCCTGACCTGCTGGATACTGTTGAACAGAAAAACCGTAACCACCGCCAGAATGATGAGCATCACGGCCAAAACCGGCGCGGCCCAGCGCCGGGCTTTTTCAACCCTGCTGGGCGCTTCGGCGCGACGTTGCATTTCAAGCTGCTTCCACGTTTCGGCTACTTCGCCCAGCTCTTCGTACACCCAATCCAGTCGCTTGAATTTGGCCAGCCACGTCTGAATCAGCTCAACTCGAAAATTGAAAGGTTCTCTGTCGTTCAGAATATCCCGTTCAAAGAGGTGTTTGAGGCCAGTGGTAACCTCATTATGAGGGGGATATAACTCAGCCTGATGTAAAGTCCGGTCCAGGTTACGGCGCATTAACCCACCCCGATACCTGGGCGCAGCATCGGCCAGCGCCGCGATCACCGCCTGTTCGGCCGGGCTGGAGTCTTCCCAAACAAACTGAAAGTTAGGGGTGCCCTGTTCCATAACATCAGGCAGAACTGCCTCCACATCGACCACATCAAGCTGCTCCGGTTTGGTCTGGGTCCAGCGGGTAAATAGGTTATGGCAGAGCAACTGGGTGTAGTATGGTTGGCCGGCCGTAAGTTCCAAAATCCGGTCGATGGCAGCCCGGGTGTAACTGTAATGTTGGGCCACCGGGCGGGTGATCAAATCTTCGGCATAATCCTGATCCAGAAAACTGATTTTGCGGTAAACGGCCAGATTTAACAGTTGCGACGACCCTTTGCCGCTGATTTCGATCCGCCGGCCCAGGGCAAAGAGAAAGTTAATTTGGTCGGTTTGCTGTACCAGCGAACGTAAATAATCAAAAACATCGTTGGGCAGTTGGCCGCTGCTGACCTTCTCACTCAGCCGGTCGGTTTCATCAAACATCAGCAGCAGGCGATACTGTCCCAACGTATCGATGATTGGGGGCAAAAAAATTTCTTCAAATTGGTGACGGGGACTGAGTTCAAAATCCTGCCGTTTGGGCCGCTCAAGCTGCTCAAACTGGTCAAAACTACGCACGGCTAACACAATCTTGCGGGCTACCTCCCACAAAAAACCGTCCATACCTTCCAGACCCATGCCCTGCAAATCCAGCAACACCGGAATATAACGGTCGTCGCCCAGACCCGTGCGCATCTGGTACAGGATCGAAGTTTTGCCGCTACGCCGCTCACCGTACAGCACAATGATGTTGTCCTGGTACGCCCCGTGCAGATGTTGGCGTAGCCAGGCGTAGACATCCTCCCGTCCAAAAAACATGGCGGCGTCTTTTACTGGCGAACCGGCAATGTACGGGTTAATAATCAGGGGGTTATGGTCCAGCGGCATCGAGTCTCCTCCGGTTGAAATAATCTTGCTTGGCCTGGCCAGGAATCGCAGCGCGGTGTGGGTATCAACATCCAGATTAATAACGGTATTATAGAAGATTATTGGCCAAGAGTCGAATGGTATTTTATGGTTAGCCATTCGCCAGCCTATTTGCTCCCCCCTTTTGCCTCTGGTATACTTTTCTGTAATCTCGAGGCCCTTGACAAAAATTAGATGCTGATTGACTCCCACTGCCATCTGAATTTTGACGCTTTTGCTGACGATCGGTCCGAAGTTTTGGCTCGAGCCCGGGCGGCCGGGATTATTGCCATTATCAACCCGGCTACGAATTTGGCAGATAGTCGCCAGATTGTGAAAATGGCGGCGAAAATTCCTGAGCTATACGCCGCGGTTGGCTTTCATCCCAACGAGGCCGGGGATTTTGATGATTCGGCCGTGGCTCAACTACGTGAACTGGCCGGCCAGCCTAAAGTGGTGGCCATTGGCGAAATCGGCCTGGATTACTACTGGGATGAGACGCCCCGGCCGGCGCAGCGGCGGGTGTTCGAGCAGCAGTTGGCCCTGGCCAGAGAAGTTGGCAAGCCGGTCATCGTCCATCAACGCGAGGCGGCAGCCGATACGATGGCTGTGCTGCGCCAGTGGGCGGCAGAGCCGGACCGGCCGGGGCTGGTGCTCCATTCTTTTTCCGGCGACCTGGCCATGGCTGCAGAGGCGGTCGAACTGGGCTTCTACATCGGCGTCAC
>CAYZHI010000073.1:9446-11382 GCA_964477335.1 uncultured Caldilineaceae bacterium
CACCGGCCCGGTTACTTTCAAAAATGCCCGGGAGTTACCCGGCATCGTCGTCGCTCTGCCGCCGGAACGGCTGCTGGTAGAAACCGACGCGCCCTTTCTGTCGCCCCACCCTTTCCGGGGTAAGCGCAACGAACCGGCCCGAGTCAGCTTGGTGGCCGAACGGATAGCCGATCTGCGCGGCGTTACCCTGGCCGAGCTGAGCCGCCAGTTGACCCAAAACACAATTTCGCTGTTCAATCTACCTACTGAATTGATACAGCTAACCAACAAACCAACCAACTAACCAACCAACCAACTAACCAACTAACCAACCAATGAGGAACCAATGTCCCACGTAACCGAACTATTCAGCCTGGTGGCTGACGAGATGAAATATGTTGAAGATAAGATGCGCTCCGGGATTGCCAGCCACTATGAAGATTTGCAGGCGGTGATCGACTATCTGGTGGGCGCCGGCGGCAAACGACTCCGGCCGGCCCTGACGTTGATGGCCGCCAACTTTTACCCCGTTGACAAAGATAAGTCATACTCCCTGGCGGCGTCGGTAGAGTTGTTGCACACGGCCACCCTGGTCCATGACGATGTAATCGACAACTCGCTTTTCCGCCGCGGCATGCCCACGCTCAACGCCAGTTGGAGTCCCGGCGCCACCATTCTCACCGGCGACTATCTTTTTGCCCGCTCCGCTGAGCTGGCTGCCGAAACCGGCAGCGTCCGCATTACGACCATCTTTGCCCAAACCTTGATGACCATTGTGGGCGGTGAATTGCAGCAGCTCTTTCGGGATGGACGCGGCGCCATTCCGACCGAAGAGGAGTACCAGCAGCGCATCTACGCCAAAACCGCCTCGCTCTTTGCCGCCGGCACAGAGACCGGCGGGGTGTTGTGCGGCGCGCCCGAAGCGGAGGTTCAGGCCCTGCGCAGTTATGGCTATAACCTGGGCATGGCTTTTCAGATTGTCGATGACATCCTGGATTTCCGCGGCGACGAAGACCGAATTGGCAAACCGGTCGCCAACGATTTGCGCCAGGGGATCGCCACGTTGCCGGTGATGCTATTTGCCCAGAAATCGCCCAACCATCCCACCATTATGAAAGCAGTTGGCCGCCAACCGGTCAGCGATGCGGAGATGGTGGCCGTCGTCGAACAAATCCGGGCTTCCGGCAGTGTGGACGCGGCGATGGCCGAGGCGCGCCGCTTTGCCCAGCAGGCCCAGGCCGAGCTGGCTCTGCTGCCCGATAACCCCTACCGGCAGGCGATGCATGGGTTGGCTGAGTATACTGTAGCGCGAGATATTTGAAATATTCTTATGAGATGGACCTCTCAATTGTCATCGTCAATTGGAATGTCAAAGATCTGCTCCGCAACTGCTTGCACTCTTTGCTCAACCAGGCCGACTCCGGCCTGACCTGTGAAATCATCGTGGTTGACAGCGCCTCCAGTGATGGCAGCATCCAATTGGTGCAACAGGAGTTCCCCCAGGTTCAATTGATTGCCAGCACCGAAAATTTAGGTTACACCGGCGGCAACAACGCCGGCGCGGCTGCAGCCCAGGGCCGTTATCTTTTTTTGCTCAACCCGGATACGGTGATTAAACCGGGCGCGCTGGCCCAACTGGTCAGTTATTTGGACGCTCACCCCCAGGCTGGCGCGGTGGGGCCGCAGTTGCTCTGGCCCGACGGCAGCGTGCAATCGTCTCGCCGCCGTTTTCCCACGGTGGGCAGCCTCTTCTGGGAAAGCACCCTGTTAGGCCAGTGGTTCCCCCACAACCGCTACCTGCAACGTTACCACCTGTTGGATCGTCCGGCCGACCAGGCTCAATTGGTCGATTGGGTAGTTGGCGCGGCGATTGTGATTCGGCGCGACGCCTGGCTTCAGGTTGGCCCGCTCGATGAAACATTCTTTATGTATTTTGAAGAAACCGACTGGTGCCGCC
>CAYZHI010000074.1:0-11283 GCA_964477335.1 uncultured Caldilineaceae bacterium
TTTGCAGGCCGCCAAAGCCGAGCCGTTGGCCGAGGATATTGCCGTGGCTCAGGCCCAACTGTTGGAGGCGGAAGCAGCCCTACAGAAATTGCAGGTTCAATTAGCCAAACAAACCCTGACGGCCCCGCGGGCTGGCCTGATCAGTAACAAGCTGGTCAACCCCGGCGAGCTGGCCGCGCCCGGGGCCATGCTGCTGGAATTGAGCGATATTGAGACGGTCGATCTGACGGTGTACCTGCCGGAGACGCAAATTGGCCAGGTCCAGCTTGGCCAGCAGGCTGAGGTCCGCGTGGATGCCTATCCCGGCGAAGTTTTTGACGGCCTGGTCACCTTCATCGCCCACGAAGCAGAGTTCACCCCTCGCAACGTGCAAACCCAAGAGGAGCGGGTCAACCTGGTCTTTGCCGTCAAAATAACCCTACCCAACAGCGACCACCGCTTGAAGCCCGGCATGCCCGCCGACGCTGAAATCTTATCGACCCTCCAGCCGCAGGCCAGCCCAACGCCATCACCTCAGCCATCGCCTACCGCCGGCCCGGAACCGACCGCCACTCCCAGGCTGATCAGCCAGGTTACCCCGACGCGCCAGGCGCAACCCACGCCCACGCCGGCTAACAGCGCCGTGGAAGCTACACCTGCGATTATTTCAACCCAAGTTGAAATATTGAGTTGGGGGTTAAAAGTCCGCCGCGGGCCGGGTATTGATTATCCGGCTTTCGCCCACCTGAAACAGGGTGACATCGTCCCGATTCTCAGCGTCGATGCAGCCAGTGGTTGGCTGGAGGTAGAGTTATCCTCCGGCGAGAGCGGCTGGATTACGGGGAGTGAGAAGTTTGTGAAGGTTAGATAGAAACCGGGGTCACCTTGAACTGCGGGCCATCCGGCTTGAGCCTGGCCAGAGGCACCTGGGTGTCGTGCTGGAAGATGAGCAGGGCCTCATGATCAACCGCCCACTGCTGCCAGTAGCGCTTGGTTTCAATCGACTCGAGCGGCTCGACATCGTAAGCCGTAACCCAGGCCAACCGCTCGAAGTGGTAGTGCAGGGTGGCCATATCGGCCATAAAGAGGGCGGTCTGGCCGTTTGACTCGAGGATCACCACCTGGTGGGCCCGGGTGTGGCCGCGGGTCACGGCGGTGCGCACTTCACCGGTCACGCGGGTATCGCCACTGATCAGTTCAAGCTGGCCGGCCTCTAGCAGCGGTTGGTAGTTTTCAGGGAAATAAGTGGCCCGGGTGCGCTCGTTGGGGGCGATGGCGTCGGCCCACTCTAGCCGTTGGATGAGATAGCGAGCGTTGGGGAAGGTGGGCACCGGGATGCCATCGCGCAGGATAGTATTGCCGCCGCAGTGATCCAGGTGGAGATGGGTATTGATGACAATGTCGATATCGCCGGGCTGAACTCCCAGCGCGGCCAGGGCGTCGAGGAGGTCGCCGGCAGGACGATCCACCCCGGCGTTGCGCCACATTTTGTCGGTTAGCTTGCGGCCGTGGCCGGTATCGACCAGGATTAAGTGGCCTTCTGAGCGGATGAGCAGACTGTTGATCGCCAACATAATCCGGTTTTGGTCATCGGGTGGAAATTTGCGTTCCCAGATGGGGCGAGGGACCAAACCGAAGGCGCCGCCGCCGTCGACCCAGGCGACGCCATCACTGACAATGTGGTATTCCAAAATCTGGCTCCTTATTCTTGCTTTTTGGGGTTGGAGAACAGGTCGGCCAAAGCCCGCTCGAACCAGTCAACCAACCGGCTTTTCTCAGGCTCCGGCAGAAAAGCGGCTCTGGCCGCGTTTAAGATCATCTCCGGCAACACCCTAAAGGGGACGCCGGCGCCGCGAGTGGCCACCAGGAACTCATCGGTCAAGGTGGTATTAGAAATGGAGGGGTCGTCGGTATTGATGGTGACCGGGATGCCGATTTGATAAAAGGCATACAAGGGGTGCTGGGCCAATTTGGGGATGATGCCGGTTTGCATATTGCTGGTGGGGCACATCTCCAGGGTTACCTCAGAGCGACGTAATAGATCTAATATCGCTAAATCCTCTTTGGCCCGCACCCCGTGGCCAATTCGTTCGGCCCCCAACTTTTCCAGCGCTTCCCTGATGTTGCCCGGAGGGCCGGCTTCGGCGGCGTGAATAGTAATGTGTAACCCCTGCTTTTTAGCCCATTGAAAAACGTCAATGAATTTTTCGCTGGGATAGTTGATTTCATCACCGGCCAAATCCAGGGCCACTACCCCGCGCCCCTGCTCGGCGACGGCGATCTCGGCCAATTGCCAGGCGTATTGCGGCTCATGGCGGCCAATCTGGATAATCAACCGGGTTTGAATCTGATACTCTTCTTCAGCCTGCCGGGTAGAGCGGATGACCCAATCGACCACATCCTCAAAACTAAAGCCCTGGTTGAGGCTCAACGCGACCGGGTTGAACCTCAATTCAAGATAACGGATGTTATCCTCGGCGGCATCGGCCACGGCCTCGTAGGCAATCCGCATCACGGCTTCGCGGCTGGTGTAGAACTGGCGCAGCAGCTTGAATTTGGCCAGAAAACTGTGGAAGTCAGGGGTATCGTCGACTACCTGAACATAAGGGCGCAGCTCTTCCACATCCCAACTGGGTAAATCTACCCCGTGCTGATGGGCAATTTCGGCCAGCGTAGCCAATCGCAAGCTGCCTTCAAGGTGGCGATGCAGGTCTATTTTAGGTAAATTGAAGAGAACTGTTCTGAGATCACGCAATTTTGGACTGTTCCCACTATCACTGAGGCTGGCTCAAGCCGACTCAACCTGAGGCTCACCCCGATAAACCGGCAGAAAGAATGAAAAGATGGTATTTTTGTTTGGCTCACTCGTAACCGTTAGGTAGCCAGCGTGCGCTTCGACGATCTGTTTGACAATCGCCAGCCCCAGGCCAGCGCCGCCAAAACGTCGGGTGGTTGAACCATCGACCTGGTAGAATCGCTCAAACACCCGCTCCAGCTTATCGGCCGGTATACCGATGCCCTGATCCTGTACCGAGAATTTGATAAAGTCAGCCGCCGGTTCGGCCGTAATTTTGATTTGCCCACCGGTCGGGCTGAATTTGATGGCGTTACTGATCAGATTATCGAACACCTGCCCGATGCGATCAACGTCCACCCAGACAGCCGGCAAATCTGGCGAACTGTGGGCAACAATGTCTATCTGATGTTCAGCGGCGCTGGCAGAAGCGCCAAAGGCAGCCTTATCCACCAGCTGATGCGGCGCTGTCGCCTCAAATCTTAATTTGCCGGCCTCAATTTTTTGCAGCGAGACCACATCGTCCACCAACCGGGTAATAGCCCGGGTTTTTTCGGAGATGATCGTGAGTTTGTTTTGAACTTCCACCGGAACCTGGCCCAAACTGCCCTCCCGAATCAACTCGACGTAGGCCAGCACAAAGGTTAAGGGCGTGCGCAACTCATGGGAGACATTTTGGACAAATTCTGATTTGAGCCGGGTGGCCTCGCGCAACTCGCCCAAAGCCAGCTCTAATTCGGCCGCGTGCTGTTCCAGATCATTGTACAACCTGACATTGTCAATGGCAGTTGAAATCTGGGCCGCGGCAATGGTCAGCAACCGATCTTCAGATTGGCTGAAGGCTTTGGGTTTTCTATGATCAATACTCAAAACGCCTAACACGCTATCCTTGACTACCAGCGGCACCATCATCACCGAGCGGATTTGGCTCCGGTCGATTATGAGGGGTGGAGGTTCAGGTAAAGTTTGCCCCGATAGATCAACCAGGTGCGGCGCAGTGATGTCTTCCAAATAAAGGGAACGAGGCTGCCTGACCAGTTCTTCGGCCAGAGCCATAATATATTCCGTTTCAAACACCCGCTGGCCGGATTCCGACCGGCCGCTGCATGCCTTCAGCGCCAACTTCTTTCTGTCGCCAGCCGGCTCTGTTAGAAAAAGACAACAGCAACTACAATCGAGGGCGTGCCGGAGAATGCCCACGCTAGACTCGATGATGTGGCTCAGATTCAAGTCCAAAACATTGGTTAATTGATCGGCCAGGGTGTAAAGGGTTAAAACTTCGGCCAGCCACTGGTTGGTCTTACCAAACAGGCGGGCTTTGTCAATAGCCACGGCGGCTATCTCGGCCACCGCTTTTAACATGGCCCGAGTGGCAGCATCGGGCAAGGTGTGCAAAATAATGACCCCCACAAAATCACCCTGGCTGAAGAGCGGCACCGCGGTAAAAGACTCGGGCACAACCGCGGCCAACTGGCCGGAGATGCTGAGTTGGGGGTCGGCAGAGCCATCCCTGACCACTATCTCGCGGCTATGGAAAGCTTTACCAAAAACGCCAACATCATACAGTAGATTTAGCCGGTTGAATTGCTCGATGGTTTCGGCCTCATAACCACGCCCGACCACCAGCCGCAGGGTCTGGGGCATCAGGTCATCGGTCAGAGCAATGGCCCCTGTCTGGGCGCTGCACATCGCCAGGGTCGCGTCCAACACAACCTCCAGTAGTTGTTTAAGATCGGGCGCTTTGGTGATGGCCTCGCTGGCCTGGGTTAAGGCGGTCAGAGTCTTCAATTGCCGTTGGGTTTCCTCAAACAGGCGAGCATTTTCCAGGACGACGGCCACTGCCGAAGCGATGAATTCCAGCGTAACCTGGTTGTCCTGGCTGAACGGCAAGCCATCCTGGCGATTCATTACCTCGATGACCCCCAAGACCCGGTTATGAATTTGCACCGGCACAGCCAACAAGGAATGGGTGGTAAAATTAATGGCGGCGTCGATGTCACTAAAATGGCGCGCGTCGGCCTTAACGTTATCCACCCGGATGCTCTGTCGCTTTTCCACCACCGACCAGGCAATACCCTGACCTGGTTTGAGTACAAATGATTTGATCTCTTCAGCGCCTCCGCCAATAGCTACGGCAAAATGCAGGCCATCCTCTTCCAGCAACATCAACGAGACCGCCTCAACCTGAAAGAGTCCGCTCACCCGGCGGAGAATGTTGGAAAGTGTACTTTCCAAATCTTGGTGTCCAACCAGAGCCACCCCAATCTGGTTGAAGGCAGATAGCTCGGCCATCCGGTGATCTCGTTCCTCCAGCAGGCGAGCATTGGCAATGGCCACGGCCAACTGATTGGCAATGTTTTGCAGCAAGACCACATCATCGGTTTGGAAAGCATGGGGAGTTTCACTTTGAACATCGACTACACCCAAAACCTCTCGGCCCGAAACAATAGGGATAGCTAACTCGGACTGAAGGTTGTTCAAGCGGAGGCTGGGTTGGTCATAATGATGTTGCCGGGCATTTGGCACCTGAATGGGCCTGGCCGTGGCCGCTACGTGACCGATAACGGTCTGGCTGGCAATCGGTAGGCTGATTGGACGAGTTGCATCCACAGGCACTCCGGAGCAAGCCCGGAGCGTTACAGTCTTTTCATCATCGTCAACCAAAAAAATTGAGGTGTGGTCGAAGCCAAAGTCCTGGCTCAGACTTTTGACCACGTAATCCAAGAGCGTATCCAGGTCCAAAATTGCGGCAATATGACGTCCCAATTGAGCGATACGTTCAATATGTTTGTACTTAAAACCCAGTTGTTGGCTAATCTTCTCTTCAAAAAAAGTACTGAAGGTTTCAGGGATTGGTCGGATAAACCCAATATAACCACTCTGCACCGATTCGGCGGCAGCCCGATGAAGCATCAGTTCAACTGGAATAGGCGCCTGACCGACAACCTGAAGCATCACCAACAACGAAGAAACGGAAGAGAGAGAGGTTGACTGCAATTGAGACAGGTGAAACAGCAAGCGTTCCCTATCGGCCAGGCTGAAAAGCTCCACAAAAGATGTTCCGGCTACTTTCCTGGCCGGTAGGGCGCATAACTCGGCCAGCGAGGCGCAAGCCGAACCAACCTTAAATTGCTCATCCAAGGTGAACTGGCGCCAGCCGGCAGCCACAAGGAACTCCACACTATCACCAACAACCCGAGTGGGCGCCATGATTAACTACCCGTTGCGTTCGGTGATTAGCCAACTCCAATAACGCCACGCAATCACCAGGCCAATGGTTACCCCAATGGCCAGGGGCAGATGGTAAGCCAGAAACAAAAACCAGGGCGCAACATACCAAACTTGACTCTGTTCAACTGTTAAGGTAGCTCTGACTACAAATAAGTGCGCAATACTGCCGATAGCCAGAAATAGAATCGCCAGGTAATAATAACGGTAAAGGGGGGCCATCTTAATAACAGAACCAAACCTTTCAGACAGTTTGGCCAAAATATAGAAGAGAACGATGAGAGAAAAAGTTCCAACGGTACCTAATACGGTCAAGGCTGTCATCAAGGTCGACCACCCACCATCAACTTCAACAAAAAGAACCCTGAACCGCTCAGGATGACTCCACCAACAAAGCGCAGCAGGTCTCCCCAAACATCACCGGCAATAGCCGGGGCCAACCAGACATATCGAAGGGCGGCCAGGGCAAATAAAACGATCGGAAGGAAAAAGGCCCAATAAAAAGAACGACGCCCTGATTTTTTCTCATAAAATCGGGCAATCGCATACAAAAAAAATAAGAGAATACAGACTATTCCCCAGGTATAAATAGTCAATATGCTATTGACCAACGTCATAAAATACTCTGGTTCAAGTAATAGGTAAACCGGATTCGCCGAAAGCAGTGGCTAATGCTTGATGAAAGCCTCCACAAATGAGTCGGCCAGGCGACGCGGGCTGCCGCTCAGGATACCCTCTTGACCTTCAAATTTCGATTGAACCTCAAAACCGCGGCCGGTGATATCGTACTGCCGGATATCCTTGGCGTGTTCACTACCGCGCATTTTCAGCACCAGGAGGGCTTTGCGAATAGCCGACTCAATTTCTACATACCGCAGCATCAAATAGGAGTCAACCACAAAACCAAGACTGTCGTCCTGGGGAGCCTCGCCCAAAAGCACCGGACTTTCCCGAGTCAAGATACTGGTCAGACCCTCACGTTTGAGCGCATTAATAAAATTGAATTCGATGCCCCGTAACTCAATGGGGTCTTGGGTGAGCCGGGCAAAGTGGGTTATGCTATCAACCACCACCCGGCGGGCGCCCGTCTGGACAATAAAGGTCTCAATCATCCCGCCCACGCTCTCAATATCCATTCTACTCACTTCAGGGCTGGTCATGATGATTTTCAATAGACCTTTTTTCTCCAAATCTCTAAAATCCCAGCCAAAGGTGGCGGCATCGTGATAGTATTGCTGGGGAAATTCTTCAAAGGTGATGATCAAACCCGGCTCATTGGCCTCGACGATACCGTTATAGATGAATTGCATCCCCAGGGTAGTTTTGCCGGTGCCCGGGGCGCCCTCCACCAGATTGGCAGTCTCCGGCAGGAAACCTCCGCCCAGCATCTCGTCCAGACCCTTGATCCCGGTTCTTACTCGCTCTAGTTTCATCTAACGCATCCCTCGAATGATGTGGTAGACAGCTTTAACCCTAAAATGTCTGTCCTCACAGGCTAGAATAAATTTATCCACCAGCGTCCGCATTTCCTCATCACTAGCCAATGAGTAAATGGGGGTATTGTCCAGCAACCGCTTCTCCATGATGCCACTTTCAACCAGGTCTTCTAACTCCGGTTCCACGGCAGCCACATTTCGACCGGCATACTTGGCGATATTTTCCACAGTATCAGCTGTATGAGGGTTTTCATAAAAAAACCGCACCAGATCCCACTTGATAAAAGAGTTGACTTTTGTCTTAACAAAGTCGAGAAGCACGGGATCCATATCATCCATTAAGCGGGCTGTAAAGTCATCTCCACTTGGCGCCAAGGCGTTGCCCTCCTTATATTTTGCCGGAAAATCCGGTCAATCGATCTAACCGACCAGGCTGGTCAAGAATCAAGTTGATCGACTGCGCCTTAAACATTAAAATCCGGCGCTTCCTAATATTATCATTTTCATTCAGAATTTGCAACAGGAGTTTATAACTAATCTGCCGCTTCTTCAGCGGACAAAAATAAGCCCCAAGCCGTAGCTCAGGGCTAAGCTTTTTTGAGCAGCGCTTACCGCTCAACGGCGGCGAGGCCGCGCCTGGGCCGGTTTTTTGCCGGCCTGACTTTTCCCGGCGACGGCACTGGCTGCACCGCCATTGCCGCCGGCCAGGTCTGCTTTCATGTGACACTGCTTATATTTTTTACCGCTGCCACACCAGCAGGGGTCGTTGCGGCCGGGCATCTTTTTGACCCGCACCGGTTCCGGCGCCGGTTTGGTAGCGCCAGGCGCGCCGGCCTCCATCTCAGCGGCGGCCATGGCGCTGGGATGGACCGCCTGTAAATTACGGGCGCGCAACCCGCCCCAACGCATCCGGGCAGCCGTTTCCACCTGATCGCTCTTTTCTTCTTTGGCTTGCTCGGCGGGCAGGGCCACTCCAGCCGCTTCAGGGTGATAAATCTTGCGGACTACTTCTTCTTGCACCGCCGCTCGCAGTTGGCCGTACATCTCAAAAGCTTCCTTTTGAAACGCCACCAACGGATCCTGTTGGCCAAAGGCGCGCAACCCGATCCCCTGCCGCAGCGCATCGAGGGCCGTTAAATGTCGCACCCACAATGTATCCAGTGTCTGCAACATCACCGCCTTTTCCCACCAACGCATAAAGTCCGAGCCGAGGCGCTGCTCCATTTGTTCGTACTCTTTATCGGCCAATTCCAGAATCTGCTCTTCCGTCTCAGCAGGCGTTTGGTTGGTCCAACTGTGGGACGTTAGCGTAGGCGGCAACGGTAGAATGGTTCGCACCGCGCTGTGCAGAGCCGGCAAGTCCCACTCCTCCGGATCTGCGCCGGCCGTAAACTCTTCAACTAACCCACTCAGATGGCTGTTGACCATCTTTTGAATGCTCTCCCTTACACTGGAACTGGCCAAAATCCGCCGCCGCTCGGCATAAGTGACCTCACGCTGCTGGTTGATCACATCATCATACTTGAGCAGATGCTTCCGAATATCAAAGTTATGCCCTTCCACCTTGGTCTGAGCATTCTCGATGGATTTGCTGACAATGCCGGCTTCAATCGGAATCTCGTCATCTACCCCAAAGCGCTCCATCAGATTGGCCACATTCTGACCGCCAAAGCGGCGCATCAGGTCATCCTGCAATGAGACGTAGAAGCGGCTGGAGCCGGGGTCGCCCTGGCGGCCGGCCCGACCGCGCAACTGGTTATCGATCCGCCGGGCTTCGTGCCGCTCGGTGCCCACCACGTGCAGACCACCCAATTCCAACACTTTCTTTTTGTCTTCGGCTACTACCTGCTGCCACTTGCGCAGGGTTTGCTGCCACAGTTCCGGATCAACCTGGGTCAGGTCCTCACCCCGGCGGCGTAGTTCATCGCGAGCCAGCCCTTCCGGATTACCGCCCAGCAAAATATCGACCCCACGGCCGGCCATGTTGGTAGCAATAGTGACTGTACCGGGTCGCCCGGCCTGGGCAATTACCGTAGCTTCACGTTCGTGCTGCTTGGCGTTGAGTACCTCGTGCTTGACTCCATACTTCTGGAGCAGACTCGACAGGTATTCCGAGGTTTCGATGGCGATGGTGCCCACCAGCACCGGACGTCCCAATTCCTGCCATTCTTTGAGTTCCTGGACAATAGCCTTGAATTTGGCCTGCGGATTCTTATAAACAACGTCAGGGTAATCGACTCGTTTATAATATAACTCACCGTTATCGGGGTTGCGGTAGGTGGTAATCTCCGTACCACTCTCTTTGCGCGTTTCCCTGGTCAGTTCGCCCTGCAAGGCCCGGTACTCCACGTTGGTCGGCAGCACGACCACATCCAGATTGTAGATACTGCCGAACTCCTCGGCTTCGGTTTCGGCGGTACCGGTCATACCGGCCAACTTGTTGTACATGCGGAAAAAATTCTGGAAGGTGATGGTGGCCCAGGTAAAACTCTCGTGGCGCACACTGACCCCTTCTTTGGCTTCGATAGCCTGGTGCAACCCTTCGCTGTAACGCCGCCCGTGCATCAACCGGCCGGTAAATTCGTCGACGATGATGACTTCGCCATTTTGGACCACATAATCCACATCCCGCTTGAACAGCACCTCGGCCTTCAGGGCATTATCCAGGTAGGGGGTCATGGCTGCGCTCTCGCCCTCGTACAAATTTTCAACGCCCAACGCCCGCTCGATCTTTTCAATGCCCCGTTCGGTCAGGTAGACCACCCGCGACTTCTCATCGACCACGTAGTCGCCGTCGGGTTCCATCTCCTCGTTTTCAACGCTCTCGGCGCTGCTGCGTTTGAGCGGGCGGACCAATTGGGCAAATAACTGGTACAGCTCGCTACTCTCTTCGGCCTGGCCGGAGATAATCAAGGGGGTGCGGGCCTCATCGATGAGGATATTATCCACCTCGTCGATGATGGCGTAATGCAGCTCGCGTTGGGTCACCCGGCTCAAGTCCGGCACCATGTTGTCGCGCAGGTAATCAAAACCAAACTCATTGTTGGTGCCGTAGGTTACGTCACAGGCATACGCCTGTTTGCGGGTGATCGGGCGCAGATTCTGGTAGCGGTCGTCATCACTCTGGTAATCGGGGTCAAACAGAAAGGAAGCCTGGTCCACACCACCGCCGCCGGCGTTTTGAATAACGGCCACACTCAGCCCCAGAAAATGGTAGATCGGCCCCATCCATTGGCAGTCACGCTTGGCCAGGTAATCGTTGACCGTAATCACGTGGGCGCCGCGGCCCATCAGCGCGTTGAGCACAATCGGCATCGTCGCCACCAGCGTTTTGCCTTCGCCAGTACGCATCTCCACCACCTTGCCCTGGTGCAGGATAGCGCCGCCGACCACCTGAACATCGTAATGGACCAGGCCGATGGTGCGCCGGCTGGCTTCGCGCACGGCGGCAAACACCTGAGCCTGAATCTCGGCCAGCAACTCATCCTCCAATTTGAGCAGCCGCTTTTCGGCCTGCTCCAGTTGAACCTGCAATCGCTGGCGTTCCGGTCCTGTTTTTTCAACCACCTCCTGCCGCAGGCTCTTAACTTCAGTCCGCAACTCGGCGGTGGCTGCGGCCAACTCCTGCCGGAATTGGGCGACCATTTGCCGCAGTTCGTCATCGCTTTTGGCCTGCATCTCCGGCCCCAAGGCCTGCACTTCCTCAACCAGCGGGGTCAATTTCTTGATCTCTTTGAGATTGGAATCGCCAAAAACTGCTTTAAAGACACTTTTCAACATAACCGTTTCAACTCCTGATATAAACATGAGTGGCCTCCTATAATATGGCCAGCCCGATGAATGTTC
>CAYZHI010000075.1:0-11279 GCA_964477335.1 uncultured Caldilineaceae bacterium
CGCTGCACCTGGCCCGGGTGATAGCCGCGTTGGAGCTAGACGGTCAATTGCCCAACCCGGTGCTATCGTTGACCGGCGCCGGCCAACGGATACAGGCGTTTTCGCCGGCTTCGGCCGGCCAGGTTCGCGCTCTGCTGCCTCAAGTTGACGAGCAAATTATCGGCTTGTCGGGCCAGGCCACGCCCCAGGAAACCGGCCGAGGCTGGCTGAGCTGGTTTGTCGGCCTGGCGCCGGCCCAGGCCTCGGCGGTTCAGGTCAATAACCTGCCCGCGATGCTGCCGCTCGATCCTGCGCAAGCGCCGGCTGCACCCACACCAACGCTGCCAGCTTCCCCTGATACCACCCATGAAGCTCGTTACGTGGTTGTGGCGGTGGTGGTTACGGCTGAAGCAAACGATCAGGCTGCCTATCGGGTAGGTAGAGCGCCTCTGAAAGTGCTGCTGGATCAGTAATCTGACTAATCAGCTAGCGAATCGTCACCACGCCCCCTTCGACCGCCGTACTATGCTCGCCATTTTCGCTGCCGGTAGCGCCGGCAGTGACCGGCAAACGGTCGCCGGTGACGGGGTAGTACCAGCCCAGAACCAGCCGGTACTGGCCCGGCGGCAGGTTGGCCGGCAGGGGGATGGTCTGGTGATCGACCACCGTCCGGCCGGGCTGCCAGCTTGTGGTGGGCAGGTAGCCGAGGCTGTCCTGGGGCGTCCAATCCAGTTGAGCGACTAAGTTTCCGTCTGCATCGAGCAGGTGGGCGAAGGTGGTCAGGTCGATGGTCAGGGGGGCGGCGGCCTGCCAGTAGAGGGTGAAGGGGAGGGCTTGACCGGCCTCGAGAGAGGTTGGGGGCAGGTCAACGCCAAGCAGGTTGATCACGTTCCAGAACTGGTCTTGGCGCGCTTGCTGCGGTTCAGCCGCGGCCGGGTTGATCGGTTCATAACTTTTCCGGCCGGTGCGTTTAAAGGTATTGAGTCGAACCCAGGTGTTGTTCTCAAAAATGTAGAGCTGCCGGTCAGCCTTGGTGATGGCTAAGCGCCGGGCTGGGTCAGCCCAATCACCTTTGGCTACGCCGACGGCCAGGGTGAACTGTTCGCTTACGGTTGGCGCCAGGTCCCGGGGTAGGGTGCGGGTCAGGATGATCTCATCGGGCGCCCAGTGGGAGGTAGGATACCAGAGCAAGGTAACCAGAGGCCGTTCAGTAGGCTCTTCGATGAGCTTACCCTGGCGGTCGATGAAAAAGGGCCACAGACTGTAATTGTCGTCGAGAGGTTGCAGGGCGCGCCAGTAAAGGGTGATGACCGGCAGGAATTGTTCGTGCGCACCCAAACTAATATCGTAGCCGATGAGCTGCAATTTGTCATCGAAAATGATATTGGTGGGGAAATCAGGCTGAAAAGAGTCAGGATTGGCAACGCGGGCAAAGTCAAAAAATTCATTCGGCAGGCTGGTCGGCAGATTCTCTCCGTTCTTGGCCAGCAGCAAATAGCCATCGTAGGCGTCCACAATCCCAAAACCACTCTCTAAAAATTGGTCAACCCGGTGGCGTAATTCGACCGGGTGGAGCGGCCAGGAGTCCTCGGTTACGTCCAAAACGATGTGATCGGCATCGTCAAGCCGGTCAAAAATGTACAGCGTCTCCCGCTGGCTGGCGTGGGGGTTGAGCCGGTCCTGGGCCGACAGGGCCGCTTCCGGCGGGATCTGGGCCAGGATGCGGCCGGCGCGGCGGTGGTGATCGGTTATCTGTTCCCACCCGCGATATTGTCCGGCCCCAGGCAGGTAACCGTAATGAAGGTGGTAGATCAGGCTGGCCGTCAGGATGACTCCACCGATGATCAGGTTGAACAGCTTCGTGGAGCGGGGAGCGGAGAGCGGGGAGCGCGTGGGGGAGAGGCGTTGATTGGCCCAATGACCTATTCGTTTGAGATTGGCGACGCCGTAGATGCTGCTGATGATGAGAGCCGGCACCAGCGGGGCGGCGTAGATCAGGCTGTTGACCCGTTGCATTGGCGGAAAGCTGCTGAGAAGATTGATCCCCAGTGACGGCAGGGCCAGCAGTAAGGTTACCGGGCTAAAGAGGGCGGTAAAGGCGACCGGGGTGAGCAGCAGCCGGAGATATTCCAGGGCGTTGACCGCCTGGAGATGGTCCAGAAATAGCCGGGGCTGGCGAACGAGGTTGAAGACAATGTCGAGCGGGCCAGCGCCCAGGTGACCGTAGCGGTCCCAGTGGATGTTGTCGGTTCCGGCAAAGCGGGGCGGAATGATAAAGACGGCCAAGATTGCCCAGACGCCGGTCAGCCCGATGGTGATCAAACCGAGCCGCCGCTGCCGGTTAATGAAGAGGGCGTAGAAACCCATCAACATCACGATCAACGTAATCTCCTCTTTGCAGGCCACGGCCAGGCCGGCAAACAGGGCGAACCGGCCGGGCCGGCGTGTCTCCAGATAATAGAATGCGGCTAACAGAAAGGTTGGGGCCAGGGTAACGGCGTGAAAGTCGAGCAGGGTGGCGCCTTGCATCGCCGGCAGTAGCAGATAGACCAGGGCAAAAATCAGGGCCAGGCCATCGTTCGCCAGTTTCAACCGGGCCAGGGCAAAAACTGGAATGGCGCCGAGGGCGACGACGATGGTTTGGAAGAGAAACAGGATTTCCGGGCCGCTGTAAATCAGGTACAGCAGTGAGATGGGGATGAGGATTGGTTCAACGTGTAAGCTAAGCCGGCTGGTTGCGCCGGGTTGGTTGGTTTGGTGAAAGGGGCGGCCATGCAGGGTGTTCCAGATGGTCTGGTCCATGTTGCCCAGGTCGAGCGCCCGCGAGCCGAAGGAGTAGTAGTGCAGCAGCAGTTGGGCGGTGAAGAAGGCGACATAACCGGCCATAAATAGGGCCAGCAAGATAATGGGAAGACTTCTCTGAGGGGGTCTAATCATGACTAATCTGGTAGGTAGATGAGCGGGTCAATTCTGGAGAAGGGCAATCAGTTGGGTCAGCAGATAGCCATAGACCAAAATGCCGGTAATGAGCAGAAGGCCAACGGTTAGACCCAGGCCAAGCCAATTGGGTCGAGGTTTTGTATCTGTCCAGGGCGCAGCGCCCATCTCACTCATATTTTGCCGGGCTGTCACCTCGTTGACCGGGCTGACCTCACTCAATTCGTGGAGTTGGTGCCAGGCCTCATTTTGAGTTTTCTGGTCGTCGCCATATTGAATAGCCCCGCGCAGCGCCTGAATCGCCTCTTTTCGTCTCCCTTTGGCCAGATAAGCCAGGCCCATATTGATATAAGCCGGCCCGAAGTGCTGGTCGTTTTGAATGGCCTGACGGTATCGAGCGATGGCATCGTCGTGCTGCTGCTGTTGGTGAAAATCAACCCCAACGTTGAAGTGAATCTGGGCGGCGCTATTGCGACGCCTCTGTTGGTCCTCGCTCAACCGGAGCGGTTGGCTGGCAAGCCGCGGTTTGACTGGCGCGGACATAACCGCGCCACGTTGTTGGCGGAACAGGACGAATAAGCTGACCATAGCGGTAAAGCCGTCAAAGCCGGGAAAAGGCAACAGGCTGGTGAAGGTCAGCCAGAAGCTGGCCAGGGCAATATAACCGGTCAAGGCAATGGACCAGGCCTGCACGTTTAATGATTGGGGCAGGCTCGGACCCAGCGGGAGGAGAAACGCAAAGATCTGGTCGGTGGTGATATTGCTGGCATAAACGACCGTGGCGGCAACTATGACGGTGATCAAGAAACCAACCAGGGTCAGGGTAAAACTGGCAATCGGTCCGGCCATCGCCACCAGAAACATATCCCGGTAACGATGTTTGAAGTTATTGGGGTTGGCCCTTAACGGTTTGGGCCAGCCAATTCCAAAGAGTAAAAAGGAAAGAGCGCCAAACCATGCCACATGCCGAAAAGGATTCAACGAGATTTTGCCCCGTTCTACCTGGGATGTGTCGCCCAGAAAGTAGGCCGTCAGGGCGTGAGCCAATTCATGCACGGTGTAACCAATCAGCAAACCGGGCACAATCAGCAGATTGGTCCATTGCAACGGGGGTAGAAAGTCATCCATAAATCAATTCGTTTGATGCAGATTAAAGGGCGTTTCAACCACATCGATGATTTCATCCCGGTAACTCATTTCAGCCCTGGCGGTGTACTGCTCCTGAGGATCAGCGGCCGGCAGGTGCAGGGTCAATGAGGCGCGAGTCTCGTTGTGTTCAACCACAATCATACTGACAATTTGCTGCCGCCGGCTATTAAGAATGCTCAACTCGATGTCAGGATAAGGGCTGGCCGCGGCCGGGCCGGGTTTTTGTGGCGGCAAAATGTCGGGCATCAACATTACGTTTGAGAACGTGGTCGGGAGCGTCGGGAGGCCGGCTACTTCTATTTCAAAGGTGACGCGCCGATTGTCCGGCAGCACGGTTAGCTGCAATCGGCTAATCTTTGGTCTGTTTTTATCATCCATATTCTACTCGATTGGCCACAGGGTTGGCTTACTCGATCCTCCCGGATTATACCATTTTAGGATCGATTATCAAAGCTGTCATACTGCGCTCTGCCGGTGTTGATTTTACTGAACGTTGACTCCCCCCAGCGTGACTACCGGATCGTGACCGTCCAGCCGGGCCAGAGGTTGGAGCGTGTCGGGGTGGTACAGTTCGACATTGAGCCAGTACTGGCCGGCCGGCAGGTCGGCAGGTAGATGCAGTTGGACCGGATGATAGACGGCCTGGCCAACCGGCCAATCTGTGGCCCGATAGAGACTGCCTGCCGGCCACTCGTCACGGCCCTGGGCGGCCAATTCGCCGGCTGGCGTCCATAGCTTTAAAGACATTTTGTAATCGACGCCGGGCGGGGCGGTGGTCTGCCACCATAATTTTAGGTGGATGGTTTGGCCGGGCTGCCAGGTGTGATTGGGTAGCTTCCAGCCAGCCAGGGCCATGCCATCCTCAAATTCGATGATGTCGCCGAACTTAAATGCTGCCCCGGCCAACAGAAAACCTTGCACCCGAATGTTGCTCTCACCGGCAAACGGCGCATCTTCCAAGGGAATCGTGTTTTGGGCCAACCAGTCGCGGATGAAGGAATCGGGATCGGTGACCGTATCATAGGCGCGGAGAAGCCACAACCGGGCAAAGTCCACGGCCAACTGGTTTAGGGCAGCAGCAGTTTCGGCCTCGTTCAACGGATAGAAATCGGCCTGGGGATCACCCCAACCCAGTTCGGGGCGACCGTTGATCGTCCCGGTTTGCAGCAGGAGGGGACGATTGGGGTCAGCGGGAGACCGGTAGGGGACCAGGCGACGGCGCTCGAGTTGGGGCAGGTTATTGTAGTAGTCGAAGGCAGTGTAGACGTAGCCGGCGTTGACCAGGATCACATCGCCTGGTTGCCAGCGATCTTCAATGAAATTGACCGCCGCTCTAAAATCATCGGCCCGGTAGCGGGGGCTGTGGTGGAGCTGGTAGATCGAGTAGAGTGAGGCGAGCAGCAACACAATCGCTGCTGCGCTGGCTGCCCAAAAAGAGAATCGCCGGGCCAGCCAGGCTAAACCGGCTCCCAGGAGAATGTAGAACGGCGCTGAATACGTAAAGACGTAGCGAACATGATAGAGGGGGGTGATGAACGAACCAAGATAGATCAACAGGGGTGGGCCGAACGTGCCGGCAACCAGGAAAAAAGCAGTGGATAGCGGCGGCACTGGCGCTCCTGGCAGAACGGGTTGTTGCCGAAGATACAGCCAGCCGGCTCCTGCCAGGGCCAGGCTGAGCAACAGCACCGGCCAGACTGTTGCCGGTGTAACCGACTGGCCCAGCGACAGGGCCGTCCAGCTTTCCAGCAATATGGACCCAAAGTCGAAGCCGCTGAAATTACGCCAGGGTGGAACCGGCGGATTGGTGGCCTGTCGCCAGGCAATGGGCAACCAGGGTAAATAAGCGATAATGAGCAAGCCATTCGTGGCTAACAACGCGGCCAGGGCGCGTTGCTTGAGGTGGGGCCGCAGGGTATAAAAAAGAAAAAGGAGATTCAGGGTAATCAGCAAGAAGGCGAAATAATAGAGAGTGTACAGCCCTGCGATCGCGGAAATCAAATAGCCAGCCCAGAGTAAGATCTTCGTACGGCCAGCGTGTGGCCTTGAGTCCGTCATCGCTGCCAGGGAGCGCCAGCCAAAATAGGTAGTCAGCACGCCCAGCGTAGCGGCTAGAGTATACATCCGGACTTCCTGGCTATACCAGAGGTGAAAAGGTGAGATGGTGATGAGCATAGCCGTCCAGATGGCGGCCGGGTGGTTGATCAGCTCTCGAGCCAACCGGTAGGTTAACGGAATGAGCAAGACACCCAGTAGCAGTGATAAAAAGGCCAGGCTGAATTCGCTATGACCGGCCAAATTGGCCCAATAATGTAATAGAACGTAATAAAATGGTGGGTGGATGTCTCTGGCAGTATGGGTGATAAGCTCAGGCACAGCCTGTTTAGCCAGAAAGGCACTCACCGTTTCGTCATACCAGAGACTTTGGGCGCCCAGCCGGTAAAGACGGAGGACAAACCCGAGCCACAGCAAAGCCAGCAGGGTTAAGCGGGGCTTGGTAAAGAGAGTAAATTGGGCTTTTTTCACGGCTGACACGTGCGACCTCGGCGATTATCTTATCACAAGGACCAGTACCCGGCAATAATTGAATCATTCTGATCTACTTGACATATTCTACTAATTTTAGTATTATGTATAGTAATCGGTTGCTCTTTCTATATGTTGTAGGTGGTTTACTCAATTCTCCCCTAGATGTTGGGGTGTAGGAGGTACCTATGAGACGGTTATTGGCGGTTTTGGCGCTAACCCTGCTTTTTGTTACCCTCAACGTGGGCATAGTAATGGCCGCGCCGGGGATGCAGAGTGGGCCTCAAATTCATTATGTCGGTTTTGGCGATAGCCTGTCTGGGATTGCGGCCAGATATGGTGTTTCCGCTGAAGCCATTATGCAGGTGAATGGCCTGACTAACCCGGATATGATCTACGTCGGGCAGCCCCTGCTCATACCCGGTCTTGGGACCTATGGTCAGTCGCCCGGTTATCCAGCCGGGGGTGGCTGTGGCAACACCCATGTCGTCCGGCCGGGCGAGACGCTTTCGGGGGTAGCCTGGCAGTATGGTGTGCCGGTTGATACACTTCTGGCCAGCAACCAGCTCTACAGTCGGGATATGGTTTATGTTGGGCAAGAACTCTGCATAAGTGGTGGTCCGGTGTACCGGCCCCAGCCAGCCACCTACCAAAACTACACCCCGGCCCCGGAAGCTTTCTACCACAAAGTGATCGAAGGGGACTGTTTGAGTGATATTGCTTATCGGTATGGTGTTGACCACGACAGCATCATGCGAGCCAATGGCTTGAACTCCGATGGTTTCATTTGGGTAGGGCAACGGCTGGTTATTCCGGGTTATCAGCCCGCTCCACCGCAACTGCCACCGGCAGCGCCACCCCTGCGACCCCGTTACGACGATACTTATGACCAAAAACATTTCCCGCCGCCGCCACCCCCGCCGCCTCCTGCCGATCAGGGTACCGTTCCGGCCGCTCCAGATTATCAGCCGATACCGGTTCGAGCTGAATTGCCGCTGGCCAGCCAGCCTATTGAAGTAGTGGTCAATGGTGGGCAGAGTTGGGTTGGTGAGGCTTATCCGCCGTTCCCAGATCCCAACGAAATTACAACCCTGATTGTCAGCACTGCGGATAAAACTGAAGTTAGAGTCGTCCGTATCCAGAGTGGTGATTATGAGGTTAAAGGTGAGCTTGGTTTAGTGCCGGAATTTGGCGTCGACAAATTCCGCTTTGCCTTTCGTTACATCCCGCCCGGTGATTACGATGTCTGGATTGACGATCCGGAAACTCCGTCCCAAAAGGTTCAAGTGAAGGTCGAGGCCGGCCAGCGCGTTGAAGCAGAATTCCACAAAGGGCTGGCTTTTAGTGGTCCAACTTTTGCTTCGCCTGATGGTTGGTACCTGGCCGAATGGGATAACCCCAGCAAACCGGGACAGAGATTAGGCGGCTGGTCAAACATTCTGGTCACTGCCCCGGCGCCGGGTTTGTGGATCAGAATTCGCAGTGAAGCCAACGATTATCAGGCCAAATGTTTCACCGGTAGTAAAGGCCCCAACAGTTGCGATTTGGCGGCGTTAGGCGCGGGCATCTACTACATCTGGATCGACGGCACCGATCTAACCCTTAAGACTTATATGGATGGCAACGCTTATGCCAAGTTTACCTTTGCCCGGCAGGCCGTACCCGGCGAAGAGATTAAGATAGGCCCGGTTAGTTATCCCTAAATCTTGAGGTTTAATTCAAAAAGGCCAACCTGCAATTAGGTTGGCCTTTTTTGATTGATCAGCGGGGGTTCACTCCATCATTTCATCGATCAGGTCGCTGCGCCGCCAGTGCCGGGTTTCGATTTGAGATTGCTTTAACCGTTGACGAGTCGCCTCAGCGGGTTGCTGAACCGGGATCACAAAATGAAATTTGCTACCGGGACAGTTCACCTCGTCGTGGCCCAGGCTTTCAACCCACACCCGTCCGCCGTGAGCATCGGCAATCCCTTTCACCAGCGTCAAACCCAGGCCGGGTCCGGCCCCTTTGAATTTGGTCTTACCGGTACTGTGATGGAGCGTGTCATCCACCCGGAAGAATTTTTCAAAGATCTTCTGGTGATGTTCTGGATCTATCCCGATGCCCGTGTCAGCTACCACAATTTCGATCACTGGCCCTAAATCGTCCAGGTGTTTAGTTTGTCCTTCGACCTTGATGGTCCCGCCATCCGGGGTATATTTGAGGGCATTGCCAATCAGATTCTCAAAAGCCTGCACCAGCCGAGTTCCGTCAGCCTCGACAATAGGCAGCTCTTTGATGCCAGATTTGCCAAAGGCAATCCGGCGTTCATCCAGGGCCTGAAGATACGGCTGGGCGGCCTGATCGATCACATCTTCCAGGTAAACCTGCCCTTTGAAAAGGCGCATTTCGCCCACGTCGGCTTCGGTCACGTCAAACATCAGATCGACCAGCCCCTTCATCCGTTCGCTGCCCTTCACTACACCTTCGATCAACGTCTTCATATAGCTGGGATCTTTGAGTTCTTCCTCTGTCAGGTCAATCAGCATCTGCGAATAACCGTGAATTTGGGTAAGCGGGGTGCGGAGTTCATGGGAGGCAATCGATAGAAAGTCGGCTTTGGTTTCATCCACATCGGCTAACTTATTGGTGAGCAGGCCGACCTCCTGATTAACAATAGCCAGTTGCTCGAAGAGGCGGGCGCTATCCATAGCCAATGCCGTTTGATCGGCCAGGGCCATCATCAAATCCAGGTCTTCATCATAATAAGCCGTTCCTTGCGGTTGGGGACCAAAAGCCAGTAAACCCACCATTTCACGCTGGCGTAGAACCGGAATGTACAGTTCCATGCTCAAGCTAGACAGCCATTGTCGTTCCTGTTTAGACAATAAGCGGAATTCCGGCAACATGTCGATATCATACTGGCTCAAATGTTTTTTTCCTTTACGGAAGTAATCCAAGAAGGGGCTGTCGGTAGCAAAATGGCCGGTGGTTAACCCGTCCACACCTATAGACGAAACAGGTCGTAGGTGAACGTCACCGGCACCACTCCGTTCGTTAACAAACACAATCCCCTGCTCGATACCCAGGGTTTCAATCATCAGATTGATGACCGTATCTCCCAGGCGCTTCATATCGAGTGCAGTACTGATGCTTTGGCTATAATGTTTGATAACTTGCTTTTGGTCCTGGCTCTGTTTACCCAGAAAGAGACGGGTCAACAATCGGTTTGAATACCGCCATAGCGGCGGAAACATAATGGCCAGAAAAATCGCCAGCACAATTGACAGAAATAACAGGTTTATTGGTGTGATTCCGCTACGGCTAACGGTAATCATCATCGCCAGGCCAATTAGAAACAGGGCCGCCAGGGTCGCGGTTACGCCAAAATAGCGCAGTCCTCGGCCAATTAGGAGTTTCAGGTCCGGGGTGTGATAACTCAACACGATGTAACTGGCCAGACCCGTGCTGATGACCAATAGCCATAACCCGGCCCAACTAAAAACAGCCGGGCTGACAAAAAGAATAATGCCGCTAAGGCCGGAGAGGATGGTTGCAATAAGCCAATAACGCAATCTGTTTTTGTATTGCAGGGGCTGGCGTTTTCTCAGGTCTGCCCCCAGAGCCACAAACGAGATGACCAGCGCGCCAAGCCAACCCAATCCGGCCAATATCTGAGTCGGTTGAATCGCCGGATTCGCATTTAGATCAGCCATCGCCTTGCCCCAGCCTAAAACGTTAAAGGCAAGCATACCCCAAAGAGCTAGAACGACCAGGGCAATACCCCAATACACGATTAGAGCCTGGCCTTTTTTCTTAAGAAAATTCAAGGTCAACGCGCCAAAGCTTAATATCATTGTCAGGGCTACAAATTGGGCCAGTAGATTGGAGAGACTCCTGGTCAGGGGGTTGGTTGGAGACAAAAGGCTAATTAACACCAGGCTACTCAGGGCCAGACCCAGCGCTACGTAAAGGGTCAGGTGGATAATAACCCCTTCTCGGGAACGCAACCGTAAAACAGCAATGATTAGCAGTAATCCAAAGGCTAATGTGGCAATTGAGGTGGCAATAATCTCAGCAGCTGTGACCATTTACTCCTGTCCTTGGATGCGGATGTGAGTGAAATCTACCCTCATTGTCCCATTGTAACATAGAGCTTGGGCTGTTGGCAATAGTTTTGCCGAGGAAAAATAAAGCAAGCAACTCTAAAAAAAGTCGCTGGTTTGAGCCTGTTTTTGTTCCTTGGAAATCATTCTTGGGGATTTATGGACAATGCTGGGGTGGTTCAGGAGGAACGATATCCGGCGTGCCACAGGCTACCAAACGGGTTACCCCCAGGATGGGACGACCGCTCCGCTCATAAAAAGCGGCTTCAATATGTTCTACCAACTGGCGAGGCCGGTAAAGCGCCTTAAATTCTTGGCTGCGATCAAATATTATTTCGGCCGGCGCCCGCCACAAGTAGAGGCTCTCCGGCTGCGTAATGAATTTATCGAGTTGAACGGTCAGCTCGGCGTTGGATTCCCAGCCGTAACCAAAAATCTCGATCGGAGTCACCTGACCACGGGTCAGATAAGTGACTGGTGCGGCCAAGCCCCAATCCATAGCCACCACTTCCCCCGTGGCGTGTTGGGCCAGCCAGTTGCTCAAATCATAAACAGCGTCCGAATGGCTGCTTAAACCGCTACTTTCAGTTAGGGCTTTGTGAT
>CAYZHI010000076.1:0-11241 GCA_964477335.1 uncultured Caldilineaceae bacterium
TGCGGAATGCCCTGGCCAACAGCTACAATATTCCGGCGGTGTGGGTGTTGCACCAGGCCGGCATCAAGAATGTGATCGCCACGGCCCATCGAATGGGTATTACCACCCTTAACCAGGACTATTACGGTTTGGCGCTCACGCTGGGCGGCGGTGAAGTCAAGCCCATTGACATGGCCTTTTCCTTCGGCGTGCTGGCTAATCTGGGCACGATGGCCGGCCAGCCTGTGCCAGAGGTGGACCGCCGGCCCGGTCACCGCACCCTCGATCCGGTGGCAATTTTACGCATCGAAGACAAAGCCGGCAACATTATTTACGAATACAAAGAACCAACGACCGAACAGGTCATCGACCCGGCCCTGGCCTACTTGATGGTCGATATTCTCTCCGACAACACCGCCCGCACCCCTGCCTTTGGGGCCAACAGTGTGCTCAAACGAGATTTTGAAGATCGGCCTATTGCCGCCAAAACCGGCACCACCAACAACTTTAGAGACAACTGGACGGTCGGCTTTACTCCCCAGTTGGTCACGGCGGTCTGGGTTGGCAACAACGATAATGAGCCGATGAAGGATGTTACCGGCCTGTCCGGGGCTGCGCCCATCTGGCACGATGTGATGCTCTACTATCATCGAAACCAGCCGGTGGAGGATTGGCAACGTCCGCGCGGCCTGGTCAACGTGCAGGTTGACGCGGTTTCCGGTCTTTTACCGGGCGAGCACACCGAGCGAACCGTGACCGAGATGTTTCTGGAAGGCACCGAACCGACCGGACGAGACAATGTGCACCAGCTCTTTCGGGTCAATCGAGAAAACGGCAAGTTGGCGACGGTCTACACCCCGCCGGAGTTGATTGAAGAGCGCATCTACGAAATCTTTCCACCGGTGGCTGCCGATTGGGTCCGGGAGAATGGCATTCCGCAACCCCCCACCGAGTACGACGACAGCACCGGTCCGGCAGTCAATCTGGGACCGGTGGCGATTATCAGCCCGCGGCCCTATGAATATGTGCGCGGCGGCGTGGTTATCACCGGCAATGCCCAAATGGATGGCTTCCAACTCTACCGGCTGGAAGTGGGCCAGGGTCTCAACCCCACGGAATGGCGCCAGCTTGGCAGCGACCACGGCGAGCAAGTTCAGGGTGGGCCGCTCGAATTCTGGGACACGGCGGCCGAGGCCGAGGGCCTCTACACCCTGCAATTGACGGTAGTCAGGGGCGACCAGAACATCGAGCGGAAAGCAGTCCAGGTTACAGTCGACAATACCCCGCCGCAAGTTGAGATGATCAACCCGGAGCCGGATAAGCTTTACGTGATGGAAGATGACGAATGGATCAACCTGCAGGTGGATGCCCGCGACAACTTCTCGATGAACCGGGTTGAATTTTTTATGGACAATGAAAAAATCGGTGAGAGTACGGTCGCCCCGTATACCCTGCGCTGGAACATCGTTATGACCGATACACCCATCACCAGATTGGAAGCGCCCATCGTCCAGCCGGTGGTCATTAGCCAGCCTGATGGGTCGCTGCTGGAAACCGGCGAGTTCATCACCTTGACTCACGTCGTTACTGTTACCCAGCCGGTAACCGATCCGGTCGAATTAGCCAACTGGCCGCCTGACCTGTTGCCTGAAAAATTCATTGGCTATCAAAAGGTCTTTTCCGGCGGCTTCAGCATTATTAGCACGACCGTGGGTTACACCGAAACCCATCTAATTCACGTCGTCGCCCACGACTCGGCCGGGAATGAAACTAAAAGTGAGCCAGTCCAGGTTTTGATCATTCACAAGGAAGAGGAAGAAAAGGAAGAAACCGCCACCGAGCAGGACCAGGCCTTCCGGGCTTTACCGGCCCCCGCCTACCGGTCGCCCAAAGAGCCGACTGATTTAGGGTATGTTCTTCAAAAGCGGGCAGACGCCTGGCGACGGTATCCCCATCTACCTCCACCAAAAATCTAGGAGTTTGACCGCGCCCGATGTTAATTCTGATCACCAATGATGACGGCATCGAAGCTCCCTCGTTGTTGCCGCTAAAGTATGCCTTCGACCGGATTGCCGACACACTCGTCTTTGCGCCTGACCACAATTGGTCGGCCTCGGGCCATCCCAAAACCATGCACAAGCCGCTGCGGGCCGATCCTATCACTTTCCCGGATGGCAGCTCCGGTTTTGTTTCCACCGCGCCGCCGCCCGATTGTGTAGCCCTGGCTTGCCTGGGGGTAGCCGAACGCAAGCCGGAGATGGTGGTATCGGGGATCAATCATGGGGCCAACCTGGGCTTTGACGTGTTCTATTCTGGCACTGTGGCTGCGGCCGTTGAAGGAACTATCGAAGGGTTGCCCGCTATGGCCATTTCGCGCGACCGCAATGATGCTGACGATGATGAAACAGCCGTAGCCCGGGGCTACAGCGACGCGGCCAGCCTAAAAAATGCGGCGGTCGATTACGAACCCATTGCGCTGTTTTGCGCGCGCCTGGCCCAAAAAGTCATCGAGCATAAGTTGCCGGCCAATACCTTGCTCAACGTGAACCTGCCCAACGTACCCTGGTCTCAAATCAAGGGCGTTGAGTTGACCCGGCTGGGGCGGCGAGTCTACCGCGATGAACTGGTTCGGCGGAAAGACCCGCGCGGCCGCCCCTACTATTGGATCGGCGGGTTACCGCCGAAGGGGCTGGCCGAACACGGCACCGATATTTGGGCTCTGGAAAATAACCTCATCTCCATCACCCCGATCAATCTGGATATGACCAGCCACCGTATGCTGGAAGAATTAAAGCGGTGGAAACTGGAAGATATCACCCTATGACCTTTCGAGCTTATCCCAACCGCAGCGGTTTCATCTTTCTGGCCCTGACTCTGGCGACGGGCGTAGTTGCAGTTATCCTGATCTGGTTACTCCCCCGTCAAAGCGATTGGGCCGGCTTCTTTCAACTGTTTGTGGCTTTGCTGATTGCTCTGGCCGCCGCCGGATTGGGGCTGTATTGGACCATTGTTGCCTTCAAGCTCCATTATCATCTCAACCGGAACGGGCTGGCAATTCAATGGGGCTTGGCCCAGCAGCGTATCCCGTTTACCAGCATCAAAGCGATTATCGCCGGCCAAAATATTACGACCCTATCCAATTTCAAGGGCCTCAGCCTGGCCGGGTTGCAAATAGGTCGGGCTGAGGCGGCCGAGTACGGGCCGGTCAATATTCGAGCTACCGCCGGGCTAAACCACAGTCTGTTGGTGGTGACAACCGATCAATCTTACCTGATTTCACCCCGCCAGCCGGAGGCCTTTGTGCGGGCCTGGCAGGCGCGCCAGCATTTAGGACCAACCCAGCACTGGTCCGCCGGCCTTTACCGCCGCGGTTTGCTCAGCCACCCCCTCCTCACCGACCGGTTAGCCTGGGGACTGCTTGGCGTCGCGTTGCTGCTCTACCTGTCTCTCTTTGGCTATCTGTCGCTGATATTTGCCGAATTGCCGGCGGCTCTGCCCATCCACTTCAACGCGCTTGGCCAGGCTGATCGCATTGCCGACAAATCGGCCTTGCTGACTCTGCCCGCTGCCGGAGCCATAGTGCTGGGACTCAATACCCTGTTAGGAACGTTGATTTTCCGGCGCGAGCGTGTGGCTGCTTATCTATTGTGGGGTAGCGCCATTATTATGCAGTTGTTCCTGTGGGTCGCTCTGCTGACCCTCACCAATCGATAAGGGGGGGCATGGATAACAAACAACGCAACCGGCTGCTGCTGGTGCTATTCATCGGTGTCTTGATGGCCGCCCTGGATATTGCCATCGTTGGCCCGGCTTTTCCCACCATCCGGACTTATTTTGGCCTGGATGAACGGCAGGCTACCTGGCTATTCACCATTTACGTGTTGTTTCATCTCATCGGCACCCCCCTGATGGCCAAACTATCGGATGTGTTCGGCCGGCGGGCCATCTACATTGCCGATCTGCTCTTGTTCGCCCTGGGTTCGATGCTGGTGGCCCTGGCCCCTTCATTTACCATAGTGTTGGTAGGGCGAGCCATTCAAGGATTCGGCTCCGGCGGCATTTTTCCGGTGGCTTCGGCCGTTATCGGCGATACATTTCCCCCCGAAAAACGAGGCAGCGCCCTCGGCCTGATTGGCGCAGTTTTTGGCCTGGCCTTCATCATTGGGCCGATTATTGGCGGGGTGCTGCTGTTGTTTGGCTGGCGCTGGCTGTTTGCCATCAACCTGCCCATCTTACTGGTCGTTCTGGTGCTGGCCCCCCCCCTATTGCCAAACAGCCGGCCCGACACCCGATATCCATTTGATTGGCCGGGTATGCTCATTTTGGGGGTGATGCTGGCGGCGCTGACTTACGGCCTCAATCACATCGATACGGCCGACTTTTGGGCCAGTTTGGGCCACCTTCAGGTCTGGCCGTTCATAATGACCGCCTTGCTACTGTTGCCAATTTTTGTGTTGGTTGAACAAGAAGCTGCCGACCCTATCATCCACTTGCGGCTCTTCAAGTCGCGGCAACTGACTTTATCGAGCCTGCTTTCTTTGGGGGCCGGCCTGACCGAAGCGGCAGTCGTTTTTATTCCGGCGCTGGCGGTGGCTGCGTTTGCCGTAACCGAGTCAATCGCCAGTTTTCTGCTGATACCTCTGGTCTTGGCGCTGGCGGTAGGCGCCCCCCTGGTGGGCCGTATTCTGGATAAAGTTGGTTCCAAATTAGTCATCCTGAGCGGAACAACGCTGCTGGCGGTGGGGATGTTTACCTTAAGCTTTCTCAACGATGAGTGGTTCCTCTTCTTTACTGCCATCATTCTGATTGGGTTGGGCTTATCGGCTTTGCTCGGCGCGCCAATCCGTTACATTATGCTCAACGAAGCGCCGCCGCACGATCGGACCGTGGCTCAGGGCCTGATTACAATTTTTACCGGGGTAGGCCAGTTGGTCGGCGGGGCGTCGATAGGGGCAGTTGTCACCAGCGCTGGCGGCGGCGTAGCTGGCTACAATACCGCCTATCGGATCATCGGTTTCGTTGCCGTTCTATTGTTGTTCCTCTCGGTCGGTCTCAAGAGCCGCGCCAAAGAAATAGAAACAATCACCAAGAATAAGTCAGTCCAGATATCTGGCGCTGCCTAACAACAAGGCGCGCCGATGACCAGTACCCCCAGTTGGGCCAGCCGGTCGGCACACGCCGGCTCTGGGAAGGGTGGACACTCTTCCAGCCTTTGCTGACCCGCCGCTAGCTTCAAGGCAAAGATGAAGCATGTCGGTTGGCCGCAGGCATGGCGGTTCGCGCCGCGTAACAATTTAAAGATAGCCATCGGCATGGGCCGCTGATGCATCGACAAAAAAGGCTACTCGCCGTTGAGTAGCCTGAGCTGAAAGCAGCAACCAAATAAGAGGTGGCGGCTAGGGTAAAAAGCCGATTGGATTACGCTGCACCGTCCCCTGGCGAACCTCAAAATGCAGGTGCGGGCCGGTTGCATTACCGGTGGTACCCATCGCGCCAATGGTTTGGCCTTTGACGACATTTGTACCGGCTTCGACGTAGTAGGCATCGAGGTGGGCATACAAGGTTTGGTAACCGTTGCCGTGATCAATGACCAGGTTATAGCCATAACCGGTGTTATCCCAGCCGGAGAAAATAACATAGCCTGAATCGGCCGCCGTCACCGGGGCGCCCGTCCAGCCGGCAATATCGATACCGGGATGGCCGCTCCAGTAACCCTGGAAGATGGTGCCGCTGGCCGGCCAGCCAAAAGCTCCTGTGCCCAAGGTTGCGTCGGCGGGAACGGCGGCGCTATAGGCGGTTACGGTGCGGGGCACAAACGGTTTTGACCCTCCGGGCACAATGATCCACTGGCCCAACTCAATGACCGGATTATCTGGATCCAATTGATTGAGGGGGAAATTGATAACGGCCTCAGGGTTTGCTTTGTACGTGGCCGCAATTTTCTCGATGGTATCGCCCCCGCCAACCTGATGGTAGACGCCGTTAACCGGCAAAATTGTCAATTCCTGGCCCACGCTCAACCAGTCTGGATTGGTTTCCAGATCGCTATTGGACCACATGATTGTTTCCGGGGCCAGACCGAATTTAGCAGCAATACCAAAAATCGTAACCCCCCGCTGGACAACGTAAGTTGAGATTTCGGCCCGGCTACGATCGGGAATAATGGTGTGGGGCACGGCAGCTCTAATGAGTACGTCGTCGGCGGTGGTACGCAACTGGGTAGGCAGGGTGAGTAACGGCGCGGCTTCAGGTTCGGTAACTGTGGCCGGTCTGGTGGGTTCTGAAGCAATATAACGAAACGGTTGAATGGCTCTGATTTCGGTCCAGGAGAGGGAGGTATTTCGCAATAGAATGGCCAACAGGGCCAGCATAATCAGGATCAGGTGCGTCGACGTCCGGCTCAGCAACGATTCGTTGCCGGTGAAGATCCTTAAGAAATTTGGCGCAGCCAACACCAACTGGCCGGGACTCAAACTGATCGAGACTAACAGATCGGCCCAACCCGACCCACCATAGCTGGTTGGCTCAAGCGGGTTAGGTCGATGGGCCGCAGGCGGCTCTTTGAGTTCGTTGGTTAGGTGGTGTTGCATAAAAGCCCTCGGCAAAGCACGCAACTACGCAAAAGCGCTTAAGCAAAAATGCTAACAAAAAGTATAGCGGTCCGCATGATAGCTGACCGCCAAGAATGTGTCAAATATGGTCAATTGATTGGGTACGTTCGGATTTAAGGTGGATAAGGTGACCGGCGCTAAATAAAGCGCCGGTCACCTAAGAATCGAGGTTAATAGATATCTTTATTGAGGGTGGCCAAAAAGTCGGCATTATTAGCGGTTTTGGGCAGCCGTTCCAGGACCATCTCGGTGGCTTCAGGGCCACCCCCAACCGCGGTGATCATCCGGCGCAAAGTCCACACTCTGGCCAGTTCATCGGTGTCTAACAACAACTCTTCGCGCCGAGTGCTGGACTTTTCGATATCAATAGCCGGGAAGAAACGCCGCTCGGCCAGTTTGCGGCTGAGGTGCATTTCCATATTACCCGTACCTTTGAACTCTTCATAGATCACGTCATCCATCCGGCTACCGGTGTCGACCAGACAGGTGGCGATAATGGTCAAACTGCCACCCTCTTCCAGGTTACGGGCCGCCCCAAAAAATCGCTTGGGGGGATAAAGCGCGGCGGGGTCGATACCACCCGACAGGGTCCGGCCGCTGGGCGGCACAACCAGATTGTAAGCCCGGGCCAGCCGGGTTAGCGAGTCCATCAAAATGACCACATCACGCCCACCCTCAACCAGACGTTTGGCTTTGGCCAGAGCCATTTCAGCCACCCGGGTTTGATCAGACTCGGGGTCGTCAAAGGTGGCCGACATCACCTCGGCATCAACCGACCGGTCCATATCGGTGACTTCCTCAGGACGCTCGCCAATCAGCACCACCATCATATGGATATCGGGGTGATTGGCGCTGATACCATTGGCTATTTGCTTGAGAATTGTAGTTTTACCGGCCTTTGGCGGCGATACAATCAGACCGCGTTGGCCGCGGCCAATGGGGGCTAACATATCCAACAGCCGGGTGGCCAGCACATCCCGGGTGGTTTCCAATTTCAAGCGTTCCTTTGGAAAAATCGGGGTCAACCGTTCAAAGATGGGCCGCTTTTTGGCAATTTCCGGATCGAGGCCATTGACAGCTTCCACCCGTAACAGGCCAAAATATTTTTCCGTGTCTTTTGGCGGGCGCACCTGGCCAATGACCATATCACCGGTGCGCAGGCCAAATCGCCGGATTTGACTCTGCGACACATAAATATCATCGGGGCCGGGCAATAAGTCAACCGAGCGCAGAAATCCGATCCCGTCTTGAACAATTTCGATAACCCCACCGCCAAAAATATACCCCTGGGCCTCGGCATTGGCCTTAAGTATTTTGAGGATGAGATCGCTTTTTTTCAGCTTGCTGTAACCAGAGATTTCCAGTTCTTTCGCCAGGCCGCGCAACTCCTCAAGCGTCTTGGCTTCCAGTTCGGCCATATTCATGGTAAAGACTCCTACAATTAATACGAATCAGGCGGCATTCATTTTGGGGAATCGGTCAAGAAGAGTACCGGTGGCCAGATGCCACCCCAAGAAATTACCTATCTTTCAAAGTTTGTTAAAACAAATTGGATTATTGATCTAAAGTTGCTGCTGATGTGATATGTCCCACATTTAATGGCAAGTTAGGGGCGCTGCTTACTGTACCATTCACCAGGTAAACAAACTATTCTTGAATAGGCCAACCTGTGAAAATATTTGTATTGGGGAAAACAGGGATTAATGTTAACGAAGCTGCGCGGAGCCTATCTTACAATCGCTACTTCGATAGGCATTATATCATTTTCCATGACTACCGTCAATTTATTCAACCCACAGATTTCAAAACTTTGTCCAACCCTCCCGGTCTGACGCCGGGAGGGTTGGCGTTTGCCAACAATTAGAGTTTGCTGGCCATTAAATTAGCCAGATCGGCGGTGCGGACCGAGTACCCCCACTCGTTATCGTACCAGGTAACGACCTTCATGAAGTCGCCCTTATCTTTGCCTAATACCATCGTAAAGGGCAGGTCAACCGACGAGCTGTGCGGATCGCCCTTGTAGTCAATGGAGACCAATGGTTCATCCACGGCCGCCAGAATACCCTTGAGCGGACCGGCCGCAGCGTCGCGGAAGGCCTGGCGCAACTCTTCGGTGGTGGTGGGAACTTCAACCTGAGCGGTGAAATCAACGACCGAAACGGTGGATGTAGGTACGCGCAGGGCATAACCATCAAATTTACCTTTCAGATCGGGAATGACCAGGGCCACAGCCTTGGCCGCGCCGGTGGTGGTAGGAATAATGCTCATGGCCGCAGCGCGCGCCCGGCGCAAGTCGCTGTGGGGCAAATCGAGAATCTTCTGATCGTTGGTGTAGGCATGAATGGTGGTCATCAAACCGCGCACAATACGGAACTTATCGTGTACCACCTTGGCTGCCGGGGCCAGGCAGTTAGTGGTACAGGAGGCGTTGGAAACGACATGGTGCTTGGCCGAATCGTACTTGTCGTCATTCACCCCCAGTACAATCGTGAGGTCTTCATCCTGGGCCGGAGCGGAGATGATAACTTTCTTGGCCCCGCCTTTGGTAATGTGGTTTTCGGCGCCCTGAACCATTTTGCCTTTCTTGTTAACTCCATCTTTCTTGATGGTAAACAGGCCGGTGGACTCGACCACGATGTCAACTCCCAAATCGGCCCAGGGCAATTTGCCGGGGTCTGTTTCCTTGAACACTTTCAGCGGCTTACCGTCAACAATCAGTTCATCGTCGCCAACTTCAACCGAACCATTGAAACGTCCATAGTTGGAGTCGTACTTGAGTAAATGAGCCATCGTCTTGAGATCGCCAATATCATTGACCGCAACCACTTCCAGCGTATCAGGATAGTAATCACGAATGGCCTTGAATACCTGCCGTCCAATACGACCAAATCCGTTAATACCAACTTTTGTTACCATTTTGTTTTTCCTCCAAATCTTAACTTATTAGGTTTTTGTTGATATATGATCAGGTTACAATTCAACCTGCCCTATGCAACCTGTTACCTGCCGCTTCGCGTGTCACTTGCTACCTGCTACTTGAAACCTGTTACTTGCCACTTGCTGCCTTATACCAGGCCATTAACTCATCCGCCAGTTTGAACGAGTCATGCCGCCACGGATGGAGTTCGTCAACCACGTCCGCCGCAATAACGGTGTAGGTGCGATCTGACGGCGCTATCAATTGGACCGGCTGCAGATTCATCGAGATTGGAATGGGATGAGTCTGGTTGTTATTGGCCAGCACATGGTCAAAAAGGTACGATTTGTCTGCGGCCGGTAGGGGCAGGCTGGCTCCATCTGACTCCGGCTCCAGCAGGCGATTATCGATGACCCGAGTATGGGCCTCAATTGCCTCCAGGTGATCGTCCACCGCATAGCCATCGGTTTCACCGGGTTGAGTAGCCACGTTACAGATGTAAATCTTAAGCGCCGCGCTGGCCCGAATAGCCTTGACGATGTCGGCAACCAACAGATTAGGAATGATGCTGGTATATAAGCTACCCGGTCCGGCCACAATTAAATCTGCGTTTAAAATTGCCTGAATCGCAGGGGGAAAGGCGTGGGGTTCATCTGGCTGTAAATATACCCGTTCAATGGGCAGCCTGGCCGTAGGAATAGCGCTTTCACCCTCAACTTTCCGAGTTCGAACCCCTTCATCCAACTCCGCAAACAGGGTAACGTTGTCAAGGGTACTGGGGAGAATAGTCCCCCGGATAGTTAGCACCCGGCCACTTTCTGAGAGGGCTTTTTCAAAAGAGCCGGTTACCGCGGCCAGCGCCGTAATGAAAAGATTGCCAAAACTGTGACCCTCTAACCCCTGACCGCTGCGGAAGCGGTATTGAAATAGTTGGGTCATCAACGCTTCGTCATCGGCCAGCGCCGCAATGCAATTCCGAAAGTCACCGGGCGGCAACACACCCAATTCGCGCCGGAGCCTGCCGGAAGAACCGCCGTCATCGGCCACGGTCACAAGCGCAGTGATGTTATCGGTATGATGCTTCAAACCACGCAATAACACACTTAAACCCGTACCGCCCCCAATCGCCACTACCTTGGGTCCCTGCCGCCGTCGCCGTTGACGGTGATAAACTTGTTCGGCTACATAAGCAACAGTGGCATTTTCCGGCAGAAATGCCTCTAGTATTATTTTATTGAGTTGGTAAATACTGAATACAACTAAAGCGATGCCGGCTACACCCAGGAACAGCGTAATCGACCAGTGGGGCCAGCTCTGGAAAACCGGCAGCTTAACCGTCGCCGCATTTTCGGCCAGTAGTTCTCCCAAAAATAGCCCCAGACCCAAACCCAGAACTATCAGACCAACCAGCAGGGTTGCCAGCCAACGCTTCAGGCCCAGGCCCGGATGTAACAATAATCGACTGGCTGACTTCAGGCCGGCGCGCATAACATTATTTTACCTAAAGATGGTTAGGTAGCTGGTGTCCAAACTCAGTTTGGACACCCAATTGCGTGGCGAAACTCAGTTTCGCAACGAGCGCCCAACATTTTTACCTAACGATGGTTCAACCGAGCATCAATTATAATGGATGTATCTCAGATAGTCAAAGTTTAATTGTGTCAAAATTCACATATTTTGTTGTTCCGTCAAAAAATCTTTCAATACCCAATCAAACCTGTCGCCATATTCCTG